>WJKD01000625.1 GCA_014729315.1 Promethearchaeota archaeon
CATCACTCCCGGGGATTATGAGATCGTTGTTAAAATTAAGGATTCGGCAGGTCGAAAGAGCGAAAAGATTGAGAACGCTAAAATTAAGCAAAAGGATAAAAAAGAACTCTTTCCTGAAGAAAATAAATCCGAGTGGGAGTTTGATCTTAATCAAATATTAAAAAGTGAGAGTTCTGTTCTTGAAATTAGGTATAAATCTTTAGGAGAAGAGGATTCAGCAGTGTCAAGACCTTTATACATTTATTTTAAAGATAAAAACGATTCTATTTTAAAAATATTCGATATTAACTTGAATCTGAAAGATGTCCATAGAATTAGTCTAGATCCAAATTTAAAAGGTCTTTTCTATATAGAAGCTGCGCGTATAGGCATCGATGGAAGTTTTCAAAAAACAGAAAAACCTATCATGATCAAATCTCTAAATAATCGCATCGAATTAAAAATTGATTGTCCTTCAGAAGCAGAGCCAGGGGATTATATTCCACTAGATTTACAAATAAAATCCGAGCATAAAAATAAAAAGATTGAGATTGGATGCGTGCTCGTGGACGCCGCATCCCGAGCAGTCTCAGGAAAGGATTCCATCCGGCCACCTTTCCAAAATTCCGAAGAAACAGAGAAAAAGGATAATAAGCTTACGAGAGCAAATTCGTGGAATGCCGAACACGAGCGATTTTTAAGGAGAATTGACGATTTTCTTGAGGAATTATTTTCATACAAGAACAAAAATCCCACCAGTTCAACATCGCTATCAGATATTTTAAGATTAATCGATTTTATTGACAAATCAGGTTTACTTTTCAAGGAGTTCGTAGAATTTCACCTTCAGAACCTATATTATTTACTGACACAAGCTGAATTCAAAGAAATATTGGAGCTTTTAAAAGGAATGATTCGACATGAATTCAAAAATAATTTAGATATTGATAAACTGACCAGTTTTATTAATTACCGTAGAGACATTATTGATATTTCAAGTCAATTGCTAACTCACATTCCAGATGATTTATCAAAAACACATCAAAATAAGTTTGATAAGATCCGAGGCTCGATTATAAATTTAATCGTCATTAATTTGTTTAAGGAGCTTGCAATAAATCAAGATAAAAACGATTTTCTTTTTCATTATCTTGGTATTAGTAAAACTTTAGACGATTTTTGGGAAGTCTTATCCCAGTGGATTGAAAAAATGGATTCTATTGGAGTTGATACAACACAGATTAGGCAACTTGAAGAAGAGCTGAAAATTAATATTGAGGAATCAAAGGAAATCGAAATAGAAAAATATGGGCTTCAAGGCATATTTAGTAATAAGCAAAAGGGAGTAATAATTTCAATGGATAGTAAATTTGTTAGAGGTGGATTCGTGGGAGAAGAAAGACCGGATTGCGTTTTTTCTTGCGTTGTAGGTTATCCGAAATATACTTCAATAATGACCGATGTTGAGCATTATACAGGTGGGATGAGAGTTGAAAAAGAACGAGAGAGGCAGTCAACCGGAGAAGAAACTGAACAAAAAATATCTGTTCGATCGTTCTTTGCTCACACCGGTTATTGGAATCCTAATATCCAAATAAATGACGGCAGAAAGAAGTTGGATTTAAAGCTACCTGATAGTATAACACAACAAGACTTCTATGCGTTTGCATCGAGTGAAGAATGCGACCTTGGTTATGCTGTAAAATCGATCCATGTCCGTCAAGAGTTTTTTTTACAACCAGATCTTCCTGCAAGTTTCACATATGGCGATACCGTAACTATTGGAGCAATTTTGACCAACAGAAGTAATTTCGTGTTAGAATCGGAAGTGTCGTTAAATACCGAGGGTATGAAAATAAACGATACTCCCAAAAGACAGATATGCCTAGAAGCAAATACCTTTAAAAAGGTACAGTGGGAAGTCTTTACGAATCAAACAGGAGAAATTGAGCTTAAATTTGACGCAGTAAGTTTAAAATACAGAGATATTGTTAGTAAAGTCGTATATGTGCATCCTAATGGGGAGCCTGAACAAAAAATCACGCAAGGTACATTGGAACCAGGATTAAATCAATGGAAAATACACTTGGATCCAAAAGAGATTGCTCATTATGCGTTCTTTTCTGTTATTCCCGATGAGTTACACGGTGCTTTAGACGGTCTCGAGGCGATGATGAAATATCCTTATGGTTGCGTTGAACAAACAATGGGATGCGTGTTGCCTAATCTCTTGGTTTACGATTACTTAAAGACCCACGATAAGTTAACAGATAGATTTAAAAAGTTAACCGAAGAATACACCATTAAAGGTTTGCAGCGATTGTTAATGTTTCGACACCGGGATAGGGGGTGGGGTTGGTGGGAAGCTGACGAGACTTCAGTTTTTATGACCTCTTATGTACTTCGAGGATTAACCAAAATGAACGAGTTAGGATTTTATGTGTCAAAAAATATTATTGAGGAAACTATAGAACTAATTTTCGGGTGCCAGAAGGAAGATGGTTCCTGGGCGACGGAAATTGGATTAAAATGGGACAAGATCTCGAATAGCACAGGCCTCCAACCGTGCGTAATTACTATATATATAATTCAAAGGCTAATAGATACGAATATAAATCCTTCAGATAACAGAATTCAGAAAGCTTTAAACTTTGTTCAAAGAAACCTTAATGTTTTAAAAAACGATCCTAATGGGCTTTCTCGAGCGTATCTATTACTCAATTCAATCAACCCCAACAATCCAAACCTTGCAAATTTATTAGAGAACTTGCTTTCGCTGCATACTAATGGATTGTGGCCAAACGGATCCGCACTTGGGGGTCAAATAGAAAGCAGTGCGTTAGCCATAAGAGCGTTATATCGCGCCAACGCAGAAAAATACAAATTCCAAATAAACAATACTATTGGAAAGATAGTAAGAAAAAGATCGGCTAAAGGCGGATGGAAAACGACAAGCGATACATCAGCAGTTGTAGAAACTTTTTTAGAACTTCAAAAGGGAGAATCTCCTCTATCGTCTTTCATTATCGAATTAAACGATTTAAAGAAAGAACTTTCAATCACTAACGATAACCTCGACATCGCTTTTGTTAACATGAGAAATATCCCGCTCTATAAAGTTTTAAAACCAGGAGAAAATGTATTAAGTGCTAATTTGAAGAAAGGAAAAAATCTTTTTTATCAACTTTCTGAATTAATTTGGACTAAACAAGAGCAAAAGCAGGAAAATTATTTTTTAATTGAACGGACACACTCAACTCAGATATGTAAAATAGGCGATATTGTTAGAATTAACATTTCAATTAAAGCTATTACAGACAAGACAAAACTTATCGTAATTGAGGAACGCATTCCATCAGGATTTGCTTTAGACAGAGAGCTTATTCAGAAAGATCTCAGCGAACATAAAAACCTAGATAACTTCGATATCTTATCAAATCGCATCGTTTTATTTCCTAAAGACGCTAAAGAATTCAAGATTAGCTATTCAATGATTGCTATTAGACCTTTTAAGGGAATACATCCCTCAACCGTTTTGTTTGCCATGTATGAGCCCGATATAAGAGCAGGGAGTAGTTCGATTGAGATTGAAATCACTTCAAAACTGATTTTAAAATATAAAAATTTGATTACGCATTTAATATCTTCCAATGAAATAAGTTTCGAAATGCTTCAAGAATTTTTAGAACTTTCAGAGGAAAATTCCTTAAAATTACTTAAAACTCTCAAGGATTACATAGTTTATTCAAAGAAAGCAGACATATTAAAATTTTCCATCGATAATCCAGAAATTTTATTAGAAAACACGCTTGACATAGTTGCATCTTGGCAAAGAGCGGAGGGGGTTTGATAAAATGGGTGAAAGAACAAATTTTAGCTATTATCGGCAGTATGATTCATATTATTATCGCGAGTATTATGTAGGAGATGAGGCAATTCAACTAAGGGGTGTATTAAAATTAACCTTTCCAATTGATTTTGAGGTTATTGAAGATTTTAATGCTCTTGAAAGAGTTTTATTCTATCTTTTTTATTCATCATTGAGAGTAGATCCTTTTGAAAGCGTGGTAGTTTTTTGCTTGCCGTATGATTCGTTTTCAAGAAGGATTTTAGAAAAAATTTGCGAGATCCTTTTTGAGACTTTCTCTATAAAAGGTTTAATAATTATCCATCCCGCTATCGCAACATTAGTATCAACTGGGAAGAGAACGGGAACGGTGGTATATTTAGGTTCTGATTTATCTTACGCTTCTAACATCTACGAATTGTCTCTTTTAAAAGATTCCGTTAGAAAAGCTAGGTATGGATTTCGGAACTTAGTCGATTATACTCGAAGATTGTTGATGCAAAAAGGTTATTCATTTACCACTTCTACTGAGCGAATTATGTTAGAGGACCTTTGCGAGAAAATGTCTTATATAAGAACAAAATTTGATGATAATATGGGCGAGACCGAATTGAAAGTCCAAGCTTATACGATGCCCGATGGAGAAATAATTTCTCTTGGTGAAGAAAGATACCTTGCTTCAGAATTATTTTTTGAGCCAAATTTAATTGGCAAATTAGATGAACCATCGCTTCCACAAATAGCGCAAGAGTGTATCTCTCAGATATGGGGAGAAAAGAATTATGATCCTAAGCAATTCAATAACATCCTGCTCACTGGCCAAGCTGCTATTCCAGGCATGAAGAATCGATTAGAATCGGAACTTAATAAGTTATCAAAAAAAAGAGAAATAAAAGTTCACTTAGATCCATTCCGAATGCATTCTAATTTTATTGGTTCAAGTATTTTAACCTCATCGAAATACAAATTGGAGAGATACTTATTCTCATCAGATGAATATAAAGTGGTAGGCCCTTCTGGAATTTATAAACATATTTTTATGTAGTATCTATCTGTTAAGAGAGAGAAGAACTCCATAAGTGCCAAAAAACGAGGAAAAAAGTATTATTAGGAAACAAATTTATATAATAATATTTAGCAGTTTATCTTGGAAGGAATAAAATTAAATTTTAAATTAAATTAAATACTTATCAAAGACCAATTAAAATAGGAGACTTTTTATTTAAAGAGAAGAAATATGAAAAAACGAGTATTTCTTAAACTTTTAATTTTCACATTGTTCATAATACTCCCATCAGTCAATTGCGTCAGCGTTCTGGCTAAGGACAAGGATGATTATGTTTCGATAGAAGAAGAGGAAGTGTTTATTTGGAACACAGATTACGACGAGGATGAGATCGAGAAAATGTACGCCGATATGGGTTATAACGATACTATAATTGAACCAGACGACGATGTCAACGCAGTCAAGATCTATGTCGCTTCGATTGACGCAGAAGAAGACAAATTTGATGGCTACGATGGAGTCGGATTTGATTACGTAATATCGTCCACGGAAAATCGTGAATCAAACTCGTGGGACGTGGAGGAATACATAAGTTCAGTTATTTACGAATATACTATTCTCGAAAGTGAAATCGTAGAGTATTATCAAAGAGCAGCAATATATGGAGCCTTTTTTGTTGCTGACGATGTGAGCTGGAGTACCGTTATGTACGAACTTGAAGATGACTATGGTGGTGATAGCTCTGCAGATTTTGACGACGGTGAAATTAAAATTGAAATTGACGAAAACCAGATTGGAACTAATAAGCTAATTGAAGTCAATAGTAAATACAATAGCGATGGCGTGCTTGAAAGTTACGAATTAGATTACGATGACGAAACGATAATTGAAGCAGTATTAGAGGGCGGCGTATTTCAAGGATTTTTAATTTGGATAATCATCGGATTGATAATCCTAATTGCAATAATTGTGATGGTTATTACTTTTGTAGTGATTTTTGCGCGAAAGTCTAAAGTTAAAGAGCCAAAAGCTAAGGTTAAAGAACCAGAAGTCAAAAAGGAAGAGACTGAAGAAATTCCCGCTGCACCAGAAAGGGTACCTCCCGCAGCAGAATTAGAACCAATAGAAGTCGCTGCTCCTAAATTTTGTCCGTATTGTGGAAGTGCAATTAAGCCATCAACTAAGTATTGCGAATTTTGTGGACAAAATATTAACGATTAACTTTTTTATCGCAATATTGATTATCCTTTTCTTTATTTTTTTAAATTAAAAATCTATATCTACGAGTCCGCGCAAAACTTTAAACGAAACGATTTTCATTTTATTATAGTCAGGATTGGATCAAATTAGTGGTCGTAAAAGGTAAATGTTATCTATCAAACGCTTACAAGGTCTATCTAAGCACTCGGCAAGCTTGGTTTGTAAACCTAAAAAATTAAATCTATAAATTGAACTTGCCTATATTTAGATGTGTACACTCTTTCAAAAGGCTCTGCTAAGCCTTGACAACCAATCCTGACTCCCTTATCGAAAAAAACAAAAATTAAATATTAAAAATAATAGAAAGAAATACAATAAAGGAAAATATTCAAATGCCTTTAACACTAGGAGACGCTTTTTCGCGTCGAAAACAAATAGAATCTCAGCTCGAAAATTGGTTTAACCGCCTCAGCTTAGCTGGTAGGGACACAATTCAATTCCAAACTAAAAATATTGAAGGTTCTGATCAGTTTAAACCAATTCCAGGCTCCACCAAGGAGTATCAAAGAACCTATACAATAGAAGAATGTAGGGAAAAAATAGACAAGCTGATCGAGGAGGATAAAAACCTTGCTTTGCAAATTTCCCTGACAAATCAAATAGCGAAAGCCAAGATGATTGATTTAAATGGTACTGAAAAGGAATTGACCATACCAGAACTCTTAGTCTTAAAAAATAATATTGCACCTAAAATAGAACAAGCCGCTCGTTCTATCCCAAAAGTATCAAAAGGTGTTGATATCGTAGAACAAACAGATAAATATATTAAATGGCGGTCAATATACCCTACTTATAAGAAAAAACAATCTCTAAGCGAACAAGGTCATAAAATTGAGGAAGAATACGTTGATTATTACCAAGTTGAAGAGATAACGGATTACGGACTTCCAGAAAGAGAAATCTTTGACGAAATAGACAAAATTCACGCTTGGCAACATCGTTTAAAAGAAGCAATCAACCAAGCGAATAAAACTGAATTAGTAAATTTGTCTTAAACTAAGATAGCTATAAAAATTCAATAGTTTTTTATACATATACTTATTTATTTATCAATTTTTTATTCTATTATTAAATAACGATCCTAATCTTATTTTCCGTTAAAATTTTTAATAAAACATCCATTCTGGCATCAGAATAGTTAGAAAGTGGTGTGTTTGCTATCCGTAATTCTTTAAGAAAATTCACTCTTTTTATCGATTCTGGAAGAGAATGGAGGTCATCACTGCTTACATCGAGGTGCGTGAGGGATCTAAGCCTTCCGATAGATTCGGGAAGGTCCGAAAGTTAATTGAACTGTGCTCAAATTTTAATAATGTGAGAAAACTGAGCAAGATTTTAAAGTCAATACTTTCTTAACAAGGGGATGAATGACTATATTATTATTAAGATGAACTTATATAAAGTAATAGATCCAACTTTATACTATCAATTATTAAGTAATCAGGGGAATTATGTCAGCAATAAAAGAAATTTTTAACGAAATAGAAAATATTGTGGGATCTCAGAATTTAACAGATAAAGATTTCATGAAAGCGTCTTATTCTCGAAATGTTGATCCTGCCTTTCCAGACCGATGGCCAGATGTCATTGTCAGACCCGCTTCAGCTGAAGAAATTTCTGAATTAGCGAAACTTGCCAATAAACATAAAATGCCAATTGTTCCAAGAGGTGGAGGAGCCGATTTAGTCGGAGGTGCTGCCACAGAAGGAGGTATTCTCCTTGATCTTACTAGGATGAACAAAATTATTGAAATAAACGAGAAAGATTTTTATTGTTTCGTTGAAACAGGTATAACATGGGGTGAATTGAATTCTGAACTCTTCCAAAAAGACTTAACAATCGGAATAATAGGTCCTGGAAGCGGGTTTTCAGCAACGATTGGTGGAGGATTATCAAATAGCACCGCAGGATTTGGTTCTACAAAATACGGATTAGTTACAGATAATTGCCTTGGAGTCGAGGTGGTCTTGCCCAATCCTTCGGGCACAATTATTCGGACTGGATCTATTGCTAATAAATACGCAAAACCTTTTTGTAGGTATGGTATTGCTCCTGATTTTACGGGACTTTTTATGGGGGATGTCGGAACAATGGGTATAAAAACTAAAGCTTCATTGAAATTATATCCTTTACCTCCTTTTAAAATAAGGAGAAATTATATGCTACTTAAAAATGATTACGACCTTCTTTTTAAAGTAATGCACGAATGTCAGAGTAAGCTCAGAGACGGCATGCAAGACTTATACGTAGCACCTCTGACAGCTGTCAAGCTTTTAGCATCCCAAGCCGAAGAAAAACCAAAAAAAAGGGTGCGAATCAAGGGTCCAATTATGTTATTTATATTGGAAGCTTTTGATGAACGAATTTTGGAAGTTTATGAAGAAATATTAGCTGAAATAATGAAAGATGTTGCTAGACCTTTTGAATGGACAGAAGTTGACTTAACGGAAGAAGAAACTGAGGATTGGAAGTTTAAATTAGCTTTTTCGTATAGATATTTCAATAAATTTATTGCTTTAGCACCTCCAAAAATATCTTGCACCACCTGCCATAAAATCCCAATCTCCTCTATGGCAGAGAAGAAAAAAGAAAGTAATGACTGGGATGACGCTCATCGAAGCGAATTTCCCGATCAAAGTTTTTCATTATTTGCAAGTTCAATTCATCTTTTATCGAATGGACACTGTGTTTTTGCGGGAGGATTTAACGCTAACAACATTGATTCTCAAAGAGAAACCGCAATGAAAATATGGCATAAAAGGGTTCGACATCAAGCAAGGTATGGGGGGGCACATTATTGGTTAGGCGAATCAATTTCTCAATCAATCGTGGAGTCGGGTGCTCTTTCCCTCGATTTTCTTCAATTTTTTAAGGATTTGAAAAAAACTGTTGATCCTAACTATATTCTTAGCCCCAAGAAATTTCATATGAATAGTTACGAAGATAATATTTCGGATTACATAATTGAGGAGGAGGAATAAAGCTTATGACCGAATCTGATCCTAAAAAGAAATTTCCACACCTCGCAAAATTGGAAGATATAGTCTTAACGTGCATTAGTTGCGGCGATTGTCGGGAAGCTGTAGATATTACATCAGATCCTCCCAAGTTTGGAGTGTGCGTTGCGAGAGAACACAGTCCTGGATTCGAACCATTCTTTAGCAGAGGTAAAATGCAAATTATTCGTTCGCTCTGGCAAGGAAAATTAGAATTAAGCAAGGATATGGCAGAAGTGATTTATCAATGTCCTACATGCAATGCTTGCTCTGAGATTTGTTCTTACGAAATGGACAATACTTCCTTATACGAGGCCTTAAGAGCAGAACTTGTAGAAGCCGGGTGTGGACTAGAATCTCATGAACCTATGAATAAAGCCATGGTGACACTTTCAAATCCTTATCAGAGAGATAATAAAGAAAAGCAAAATTGGATTGAGAAGTTAGACTTCCTTTTAAAAGACGCTTTGAAAGAAAAAGCCGATGTCTTGTATTTCGTTGGATGTACCGCTGCTTTAACTTCCGATATTCAGAATGTAGCGGTGAATACGGTAAAGGTTTTGAAGAAATTGGGAGTGGATTTTAGCGTGCTTGGGGAAAACGAAGTTTGTTGTGGAAGCGTCGCAATGAGAACGGGAGATAGAAAAGCCTTCGATCATGTTGCAACCAAGAATCACGAATTATTTAAGACCAGTGGAGCAAGAAAAATAATAACTAGCTGCGCTGGATGTTATAGGACGCTTAAAGTTGATTATAAAGATATTCTTGATGATTTAGATATAAAAGTATATCACACTATCGAATTTATTCGTGAAGTGATTTTAAAAAAAGATGTTCCTTTGAAAAATTTAGGCATCACTACAACATATCACGATCCTTGTCACACTGGTCGACATACAGGTATATACGAAGAACCTCGGGATTTACTGAAAAAAATAGCAAGGCTCACCGAAATGGAAACAATTAAAGAAAACGCTAAGTGTTGCGGAGCGGGTGGTGGAGTTAAAAAAGGATTTCCGGAATTTGCTCTTGAAATTGCGAAATCCAGAGTTCAGGAAGCAGAAGAAACTAATGCAGACTATCTAGTAAGTATATGTCCTTTTTGTTATAGGAATTTATCGGACGCTATAAACGCTTTAAATTCAGAGATTAAAATGATAGATTTGATGGAATTAATGGAACAAGCGATAATAACGGAAAAATAAAATTGATCAAATAAATAATTTATTAGGAATCAAATTGAATAATAATTTAGGAGTAATTAACTCTATGGTGATAAAAAATTAGTTTTAAAAAACCGTTAGAAGAGATTAAAACAAAAAAAGAAAAGCTGAGGACTACTGAGTTTAAGGGTGCCGAGATGATTACCGTCTTATGGGAAACCAAAGCAGAAATTGTTGAAAGAGTCTTACCCCCTCCCCTTAAACCCGTAAATATGCCCGTTGCTATGGCATTTATAGCAAACTATCATAGTACTAATCAAGGACTGCCCTATTATGAAGGAGCATTGACAATAAGGTGTGAATACGAAGGAGAATCGGGAAACTACTACTTGGCCATGCCAGTAACAGACGATCGGGCTATGATCGGAGGGAGAGAAATATTTGGATTTCCGAAAAAATTAGCGAACGTAATGCTTGAAAGGAAAGATAAAGAGATCTACGCTTATTCAGAACGCTTGGGTGTTAAGAATATTGAGATTCGAGCGAAATTAACTGGAAAATTTAACGCCCCGGAGACACCAAAGATAATTAGCGAGCTTGGACTGCTACCTGGAAGAAAAAGAAACACTATTAATTACAATTTTAAATACTTTCCCGCCCCCAATAAAGAAGGATTCGACTATAACCCTTGGTTAGTTAAGCAACAAACTGCTGTCCGTCCAAAATCTCTGGAAATGGGCGAAGTCAAGATTACTTTAAACTCTACCGAACACGATCCATGGGGAGAAATTGAAGTTGTTAAACCATTAGGGGGGCTCTACTTAAAAACAGATAACACAATGTTTCCCGGTGAGAAAATCGCAGAAGTCGATTCAGAAATCTTTTTGCCGTACTCCTATGTGAGCTGGGATTGGTATTAATTTTTAAAAACTGTCTTTTTAATTTTTTCAATTTTTTCTCTTCTTCTTATTACTTGACTTATTATGATTTCAGAAAACTTGGAAAATTTATGAAAGAATACCCTATTTTGAGAATCCGATAAATAAATATAGGTATTGAATTATTAGAATATTAAATATTAGCAATCTAATTATTAACGGGATATAAAAGTTTAAAGAGTTTGGATATATAATTGAAAAAATTCGGTTCCGATTTGGAAGAGTTTAAAATAAACAAGTATTTAACCGTGAGGCTTGAAGGTTCTACCACTTATATTTACATAAATGGCAAAAGGTTTAACCAGTGCAAACATTTAATCTTGAATATCCCAACAGAGAAAATCCCTGATTTTGATGAAATCGAATCGATAGACGAGGCAGTAGAGGGATTAAGGAGACTAAATGAAGATGAATTCGAAACGAGCTTTGATGTTCTACCAGAAACAGAGTTTTGGGGGCATTGTTCCAACCTGCAGACTTGGTACGAGAATGATTACGACACATGTTTACTCCATAGTAATCTATCCTTTCCATTATTAAAGGAGCTATCAAGTGTTGGAGATCCCATCGCTAAGAGAGTATTTAAAGACGAAATATTGAAGAGGATCAAGATTGGTTATCGGCCCGTAATATATTTTCTGGTTCATCAAGGATATTTGGACCTATTTAGCGAGGAGGAAATCGAGGTACTTGCCGAAACCTTGAAGGAAGCAAACATTCCCTTTATTCAATACAATAAAGACAAGGTTAAAGTCATACTAAACAATACATTAGATTTAAGATTCCTTAATGTTCAAAAAATATCGGATATTACCGGGATAGATTCTTTTGACTCAGTAAAAAATTTATACATTAGTTTTGATGTCTTAAATTCGATCCCGAATATTTTAAACTATTTTAAATTTTTAAGAGTATTAGATTTAGGCAATAGTTATCTTACAGAAGTTCCCCTTTCTATATTTCAAATGGAGCATCTTGAAGTGCTCTATTTGAATAATAATATTTTAAAGGAATTACCAGACCGCTTCGATCGTTTAAAGTCGCTAAAAACCTTAGATCTTGAAAATAACCAGCTACAGTCTCTTCCACCTTCATTATTCAATCTTCAAGAAATAGAAGAGTTATATCTTGGCGGTAATTTGCTTACGGAATTAAGTCCAATTATTAATAACTTAAAAAATTTAAAGGAACTAAGGTTGGAGCGCAATAATATCAAAAAATTGCCCGAAGAATTATTTCAGCTAAAGAAATTAGAATATTTATATTTAAATAATATTAATCTTCGGGAATTTCCAGAGAACCTTAAACCATTTAAATCTCTAAACTCCCTTGTTTTAGCAAATAATAAAATAAAAAAAATTCCGCAATCAATTTCAAATTTCATATCCCTCTCATATCTCGATGTTTCTGGAAACGATTTAGTTCGCCTCCCTGAATCATTAGGAAATTTAAGATTTTTGAATTATTTGGATATTTCGAGAAACAATTTAAAGAGCATACCGAGATCTATTTTCAAAATAAAAAACCTTTCAAGTCTTTGCATAAATTACAACGATTTAGAAGAATTGCCTGGAGATATAGATCATTTGAAAAAACTCAATAGCTTATTCGCAGATAATAACAAATTAACAAAAGTTCCTGATTCAATTACCAATATGACGGAACTGAGATGTATAGACCTAAGTCATAATAGCCTTTTTTCGCTTCCCAGTGATTTAAGAGGATTGGAAAATCTTACGGTTCTCTATTTGAGTTATAATAAATTTAAAAATGTCCCTGAGGCAGTTTGCCAGTTAAAGGAACTTAATTCTTTGACTTTTTCCAATAATAATATACGTAAAATTTCCAAGGAAATAAAAAATCTCACTGAATTGAAAGAATTAATTCTTTCTAATAACAAGTTGAAAGAACTTCCAGAAGAATTGGGGGAATTAGAGAACTTATTAACATTAGACTTATCTAATAATAGTTTAAATAAATTACCAAAATCATTTCGACAACTAGATAAATTACAGTATCTTTACCTCGATTTTAATAACTATAATGAACTTCCGCAAATACTAATAGAAATGTCTTCATTATTAATCTTGAATTGTAATAGTAATCCCATCCAAAATATTCCTAACGAGTTCTCGAAACTCAAATCTCTCAAACATATTAGTTTAGAAAATTGTAATATACGAAAATTTCCTGATATTTTAACAAAAGTAATCTTATTAAGTGGTCTCTATTTGAACAATAACAAGATCGATTCCATCCCCGATTCAATTGGGAATTTAAAAAATCTCTCCTATTTTTCTCTTAAAAATAATAAATTGAATGAAATAAATGAGAAAATAGGTGAATTGACTTCTCTTCAATTTCTTGATCTTTCTGGTAACAAGTTAAACCAGCTTCCAAGAACTTTTAAAAATTTAGCATTATTAAATAATATTTTCCTAAATTTAAATCAATTTGAAGAGTTTCCTATTGTTTTGACAAGTTTACCAAATTTGACAACTATCGACATAAAAAGAAATAAATTAAAAAGATTTCCCAAAGCAACTTCCCATTCAACTTCTCTATTAAGTTTATCTTTAGATCATAATAAATTTGAGATATTTCCTATAGAATTGTGTCTATTTCCAAATCTAGAAGCTCTCAGTCTTAATTACAATCGAATTAAAGAAATCCCTAAGGAAATTAGAAATTTAAATAAACTTACAACTCTAGAATTAAACAACAATAAAATTTTAATATTACCCGAGAGCCTATTCGAACTCAATTATTTAACAACCTTGAAATTGACGGGAAATCAATTGAACGAGATTCCATCTTCAATCAAAGAATTAAACCATCTAACCCATTTATTTATAGATAATAATAAATTTCTTAGTTTTCCCGAAAGTATTACTAAACTCCATAAACTTAAATCCTTAGATATAGCTATTTGCGGACTCAATCAGATTCCCGATTCCTTGCTCGACTTACGCGATTTGATGGGATTATATTTGATGGGGAATCACCTCGAAGAGATACCAGAATTTCTTTTAAAAATGGAAAAACTCGAACATTTGGTAATTAATCATAATCCATTTTGCGAAAACATATCAAATGAGACAATAGCCAGAATCAAGAAACTGAAAAAGAAGGGTGTAAGGTTTTTTCCTATCTTTTCTCGTTTATTTTTCTGAATAAATCTTAGCTAAATTATAACTTTACTTAAATTGTTCATAGCTATCTAACTGTTGTTAAAAGATAAAGAAAAAAAAATTGTTATATTTTCTTGGATACTGAACTATTTTTCAATTTTTGTAAAGATCCAAGGTAATACCGTAACTAATGTAAATGAAAGGATGAAAAATTGTACAAGATCCCAAATCTGAGTTTCTAACGGAACTAAACTTAGAAGCACAAATACAACAAGGGCAAACATTACTCCGACAATGAGGTTGATAACTTTTTGTTTTAGATTTAGCGTTGCTACGTCATATTTGACTTTTTCGCTTTCAATTATATAACCCAAGCCCAAACCCATCAGGGCACCGCAAAATAAACCATATTCCATATCAGTAATAGGAAAGAGAATTCTTGCGATAATAAATAGAACTAGTGGAATTACGATAGCGATAATGGATTTTAAAAGTAAACTTAGAGTATTAAACAGTTCTGAAGCTTTAGGTTCAATTATTTAAATAAAGTAAGAAATAGCATTCCAAATAGTAATCCCCCCCAAATATCTTGAAGATCGTGGACTCCTATGATAATTCTCGAAATAGCGACTAAATAAGTGACTCCCACAAAAAACCATGCAACAAATCTATTTTTTTCTCTAACTTCATAACCGATATATCCGTAGGTACAGACGGCAGATTGAGAATGGCCCGATGGGAATCCATAATCACTTGCACCTCTGCTTGTCCAGGGTCTTGGATCTTGAAAAATATCTTTCAAGAAATTATTAAAATAAGCCCCTCCGAGTAGTAAACTAATGGATAAGTTCTTAGCGAATTTTTTATCATAACCAAACCATAAGACTGCTATTACAATAATATATATGCTCACATCTCCAAGTAAGGTAACTATTGAAAAGATTAAATACATTTCTTCATTATCGTAAAAGAGTTCGTTGAAATAAATATTGTACCCAAGCAGCAATAAAATTAGACCAACAACAAAAGTAATAAGCGCATTCAATACTATAAATAGCAGTAATTTTTTTGAAATAATTTCTTCTTTCGACATGATTTTCACTATTATTTTGCGTTTATTCATAAAAAATAGTAATTGAGTGTATATATATAGAATATAGAACTATATATTAGTTCACTTTCAATATTACAACTTTTTTAACAAATAATTCCTCATAAGAACCTTCTTTAGTATAAATTTTATAAGCTTTTTCGCTAATGACGGATTCTATTCCATAAAGACCAAAAAATCTCACTAAAATAGAACCAGAATAAAACAATCTTTATTCACTTCTTCGCAAAAATTTAAAGAAGGAGTATTAAAAAAAAAGTTTAGATTATTTTTATTTTCGACGTTGCATGATAATTAAAGCAATAGCTAAAGCGGCAACAACGCCAATAATAATACCAATGGTTAAAAATAATAGAAGTGTGGAATCATCTCCTTCGTCGTCATAATCCTCGTCATCTTCCCCAACTCCTGTTGAGGGTGCTTGAGGCATCATAAAATTTATTTCATTTAACCATAACTCAAAATTATCTGCCTATGTATTATCATTTTCTTCTTCAATAAATTCATCAATAAGATAACCGTTAAATAGAGCTTTTCCGTCCTCTCTCAATATGATAGCCGCATTATCATCAGATTCAGTTGTAGTAGACCCAGCTAAAGCTGTAGATTACGAATAGACCGAAAGTTGATCACCCTCATCAGACCATAAATTTGCAGGATCAAAGTAAGTCCCATCATAATTAGCGGGAGATTTGAAGATCGGATGATTAGTATGCCATTTATATGTCACCTATAAAAATAGAAAAAACAAGAAAGAATCAAATTTCTTTATCCCATACACTCATATGTCAAATATATTTTCTGTTTTTAATAATACTTAATCCAAATTAAAAGCTTAGAAGACAGTCGTGATTAAAAATGAGTTTGGCCTAAAATTTCAATTATCGCTGAATCTTATGAAAAAACAAAAAATCTGACTAAATTGAGAATTTTTTTTTAAATTGGATTAGAGGGAGATTAAATTAATCCAAAGATAGACAGTTCATATAATTTCGGTAATAAGGATAAATAAGGTAAGAAAATAAAAAAAAAAAATATTAGTTTGGTTATTGTATGAATAATCTCCGCTTTCGTATAATTAATACTGAGATTACTACTATAGATATTATTAAAATGGATATTTCAAATCCGACGATTGATGAGGAAGATTCGCTATCACTGTCATCATCATCATCATCACCGCTTACACCCCTATCTGGAGATGGACTAGCATCTAAGACCCAATCAATAATATTAACGAGAAATACTTCATTATCTCTATCATAGTAATTATGGGTTGAATCACCATCAAGATTTGCTTCATCGTTTATAAAAGCGAGATCAGCACATACGACAACTCGTCCACCACTCCCAGTCACCGATGCCACAACAATAGGAACATTTAGAGCTACACCACCATCTTTATTCCATGTCGAGCTAGGATCGTTGTCAGATTTAACCAGTATGTCTGCACCAGACGGAATTTTTGTAAAACCAGTAGATCCATAGAGTTCGATGTCAGCTACGCCTAGATTTATTGAATGATTGAGAATATTAATGTCTTCGTCATCATAATAAATGTAATGGTTTTGACCTCCTACATATTCGACCGAGTCTAACAAACAACCCGTTTTATTCCGTTCAAATCCGAAGCGTGAAAATATTGGATCTAATTTGTTACCGTAAGCTTCGATATCAGCGATGAGAAACAAACCTCCTCCATTATTTACGAACATTTCTATAGCATTTAGTTCAGAACTAGAATAAGATGTTCCACCTAAAAATCCTTGAATTACGAGCGTTTCAGCCGCAATTAGAGTATCTGTATCAAAAATATCCATTTGAGACACTGCAAAACCTTCAGATACTAAATCATCAGCATAGTCGCTAATTTCGGCGCCAATTGTATAAACGTTTCCATGAGAATTATCGAATATGACATGTTCATGTAAGCGAATTGCGTTTGCCAAAATCTTATCGTAATTGTGGTTTGTGTCGCTATTATAGACGTCATAACCTAACATTACGACTTCGCCTCGCCCAACTATTTTATGAACTACAACTGATTCTGAACCATATTCCACTACACTTATCGTTTCAGTGGTATCAAAACTGCCTGTGCTGACAGCGGAAGACCAACTATCTTCTATACCTCTCGCAAGAGGGTTGTTTTCGTTTTCAAGAGTTAGTGTAACTGCGGTCCTGTGTGTAAATTCCGTAAATGAAATTAATCCTGTTTCGTTTAAAATATGATGTGTTTTTTCGTAACCATCAAGACTGATAACGATTCCACCTTTATTTACGAAATTGGTTAAGGTATTTTTCCAATGATTTCCAACATTTTTCATATCAATAATTGATGCGCCCTCTTGTTCTGCGATGAGAAGGATATCAAAATTAGATAATTTAGAACCTAATTCGGAATAGTCCGTCAAATTTTCGTGGTAGAAATCGGGACCATTACCTCCGTTGCTATAATAATCCTCTATCGCAGTTATTGTATTGGGGAGCTCACGGGTTTCATCAGCATATTCTGCATAAATCAAGATTTTGACGGGCTCATCTGTGGCAGCAATTGAAGGTTGGCTAATCTCCATAGTTGTTTTTGATTCTTTCTCTATATTAATGGGGATATTATTATTTAATACGCTCAGAGTGCCTAAACTGCAACTGACAAAGAAAAGACTTATTAAAATTGAACTAATTAATATAATCTTATTATTTTTCATTTATTTCACATTTGACTGAAAATTTTTTTTTTAAATTTATTATCTGCTTTTAATTCACTCAAAACCAAATTTAAAAGCATATAGGAAAATTGTGATGCATAAAATTAAGCGTGAAAAAATTTCAGATCAAAATAAGCTAATTCTAAAAAAAAAGAAATCAAACCAAAATCAACAGTTTTTTATTATATATCATAAATTACTATATAATTTCACCGTAATTATTAATAGTCAATAATGAATAGAGATAGAACTGTTAGGATTAAAAGACATCATCAAATTTCTCGATTCTTTAAAATATGATTTAAATCGAACTATAATCATTCCACATATTTAAATATGTATGGGAAAAAAGTGCTGCAAAATAAACATAAATATTAATATCGTCTCTATAACCTTAAAATTATGGAAAAATATCTACTTTAAGGGGTGAGCAAATTTACTTGAAGAAGATCAATAAAAATCGAATTACAAAAATAATCATACTTATTTTTCTTTTATTTGCCCCTCTTTTTATTTTTTCAATAAGTAATCATAATCAGAGAAGAGATTCCGAATTCTCATTCGAAACTAACAAGGACCCTCTTAAATACATCGAAGGAATTAAAGAAGCAAAAATTTCAGATTCAATTTATATAGACGATTCAGCAACTGGAATTGATGCTCATAATTGGACATGGGCTAATAATTCTGGTTTATGTTCTGGTTATGGGAATTCTACTCACCCTTATATAATCGAAGATCTAGTTATCGATAATCAACAGACCAATAGTTGTATATGGATAGAGAATTCTGATAAACATTTTATAATAAGAAATTGCACTTTATTTAATAGCAATAGGACGGTTTCCGCTTGGCATGGTGGAATAAAACTCGAAAATGTTATAAATGGTCAAATAATTGATAACGATTGTTCTAATAATTTAAATGGGATAATAACGAGAACATCTTGTTATAATATAACGATAAGAGGTAACGAATTAAACGATAATGAGGATTATGGCTTAGTTCTTAGAGGTTTTGATAATGGCACGATTTCAGGGAATACTATAAATCTAAATAACGATGGTTTGCTTTTAGAAGGAAGAAATAATACAATATTCAATAATAACTTTAATTCGAATAAAGGATACGGGATTTATTCTCGTGGACCACAGAATAATACTTTTTCTTCTAACATTTTATATAATTGCGGCACGGGATTCCGGTTAGAATATTCGGAAAATAGTTCGATATTGGGGAATAAGATAAAATATTCTGCGTTTGGCATTCAACTCGTTGGTACTAATAATACAATAGTGAACGATAACATAATATGGTATACCGTGAGTTGCATTATCTTCGAAGGGACCTGTATAAATAATGAATTCGATAATAACCAGTGTGTGCTAATTACTATAGATGATGATGATGATGAAGAAGATAGAAAAAAAGACTCTTTTAATATCTTACCATTAATAATATTAGGTTCTCTAATATGTGTTGGAGGGTTTTCTTCCACTATTTTTATTTTTAGGAAAGTCAAAAAGAGAAAATCAACAAAAGGAGCAAAGAAAAAATATTCCTCAGCTGAAATATTAAAATCAATCTTTAATAAGACAGAGTTGCTCCGTAAGTTCGACTTAGATGAACCGATTAAAGATCCATTAACAACTATAGATATAGGCTTTTTAGAAAAAGCAAATCAAATAGGCTTCAGTAAGAAGGAGATGAGAGATTTTATAAAAGAAATGCTATCAGTCTCGCCGAAGGAAAGAATGGAAATAGTCGAGAATATTTTAAAAAGAAAAGAGAGATAAAAAATTAAAAGAAGATGACTCCAAAGGCGAAAAGTGATAATATAACATTTTCATTGGACCAACACGAGTTATCCGAGAATGAGCAATTCGTTTTAGATGTTATTCAAGAATATTTAGATAAAAATAGGTACTTCAATGAAAGTAAAATAAAACCTATCGTTCTTTCGAGAGTCTCAAAATCTTCAATTAATATTAATAAAGAAGGAATCAAGCTAATTCTTAAGTCTTTGGTCGAGAAGAATTTCATCGTAAATGGTTCCAAATTGGTGAAAGAGGATATTTTAAAAAATTCAAATCGAAAAAAGATATATAGTTACATTTTAGAACATCCTGGAACTTATTTTAATAAAGTGGTGGAAAAGTTTAATTTATCAAATTCGGTCGTGGAATGGCACATTAGCATGCTTTCTAAATTTGGGTTTATAAGAAGAGAAAAAATAAACAGCCACGAGGTATATTTTAGCAAGGAAATTAGTAAAGCAAAAGGAAAAATTATTCATTTAATTCTAAGAGAAAAATGTGATCAAATACTTAAATATCTAGAAAGAAATAATAATGGTCATACGAAAACTTATCTGTGTAAAGAACTTAAAATGCATCCGAAGACGATCAAGAAATATTTAAAGCGCCTCATTGACCACAATGTCCTATACTCTAATACTCAAAAAAATAGAACGCTATACTTTTTGAATTACGATTATTATCAAGAATTAAAACAAGCTTAGATAATCTGGATCTCTGTATTCAAAATTCATAAGAGGGATTAAAAGAAATGAAACTTGCTTATTGTGGAGATAATTGCGAAGAATGTCCAAGATACATTGCAACCATTACCGAAAAGCGTGAAAACTTAAAAAAGGCAGCCTTGTTAATGAAAAAAGTGGGTTGGCCTTATAATCTCAGAGATCTTGAACAAATGAAATGCCAGGGATGTCAAGATATGGAAACTTGCGAATATAAGATTAAAGATTGTTGTATTGGAAGAGAAATTGAAAATTGTGGGAATTGTGTTGATTATCCTTGCCAAAAAATTAAAAACGCTTTCCATATAACGGAGGTAAATAGTAGAAATTTCAAAGACATTCTTACAAAAGACGAATATACTATGTTTCAAAAAGCTTTTTTTGAAAAGAAACTAAATTTAGACAAGGAACACAAACTCAATTTCTCATAAAAACGGAGATTATAATATTACAAATGAATGAAAGAAACAAAAAATTAGAGATTGGACAACAAACCGTTTTTTTTGAATCATCAGAATCCATGGAGGAGCTTGAAAGTAATAGTATTGATTTAATTGTTACTTCACCACCATATAATAGAGGTAAAGAATATTCTTCGGATTTTGGAGAATTCTATAACGATAAAAAGGACGAAAATAATTATTTATCTTTTCTAACAGATGTGTGGAAAGAATGTTATAGAGTTGGCAAAATAGATTGCGTTTTTTACCTTAACATCGGAGATTCTGCCAAAGATCAAGGAATATCCGAAAAAGTCGCTCTTTCAGCCGAAAAAGCTTCCTGGATTCGCATTCAAGATATAGTATGGGTAAAATCGTTCTTGGGAAAAGGTCATTACACGCCATCTGGGGGGAATAAGAGGTTTAACAATATTTGGGAACATGTTTATCTATTTGTAAAAGATATAAACGAATATAAATTAAGTCCCAAAGCAATCGGGATTCCTTACGCAGATAAATCGAATATCGGAAGATATTCAGACGAAGATCTGAGAGATGCCGGCAATGTTTGGTTCATTCCATATTATAAAACCTCCGGCGCGAAAATTAAGAAAGGGCACGAAGCGCCTTTCCCCATTGGATTACCATATCGTTGCATTAAATCAGTTCCTAAAGTGCGGAGCGTTTTGGATCCATTCGGGGGTACTTGCACAACATTGGCAGCGTGCCTATCTTTGAATAAGAAAGGGTATGCGTATGAGAAGTATCCGCGCATAGATGTAATTAAATCAAGAATTGGGGAAGGAAAAAATTATCAAGAGGAAGAAGATTCTTTAATTCCTCATCTAGAACAATCCGTAGATATTTTAAGTGAGCTACTTTCTTCTGGAACATTTCATCTCGAAAAAATTGATTCCAAAAAGAGCTTTAGAGAATTGAGCATTCTCAATGATGTTTTGAAGAACTTAAATATTAATAATAAATTTCAGAAAAAAGTAATGCAACGACTTCAAGAGTACACTTGTAATTCTACATCTAAGAAAGAAAACAAAAGAAGTTACGTACAAAAAACATTTTAAACAAATTGTCTCAGACCTAAATCCTCTAGTTTCTCATTTGAGGGAAGTCCATCATCTTTGTTCCACCCTCTTTCATCGTAATAATCATCGAGCAATTGGTTCGCTATTCCTTTAGTAATCTTGATTCCACCGTAAAAATCTTGAAATTCTAACTTATTCTCTCCATATTTAAGCGGTTTGAACCATTCTTTCGGAAATTTATCATCCTTACGGGAGAATCCTTCCTTGGCGTTTATTAATTTTAATAAGTTCCATGATCTTTCTGCTGCTGTCCTAATTTCGTCCGTTGTTAAATCAAAACCAGTCACAGCATTATAAAATTTGGTTACGCTTTCAAGACCATAAAATCGATTCATCTGAGCTCTTGCACAGAGTCCCGTTGAGGTGAGAACGGTATACCAATCTTCAGAATATCTCGTGAGGCGTCCTACATTTATCCCCATTTCCTCTAAGGGCGGTTCAAAAAGTCTTGGCATAGCAGAGTCGGGTACGCCCATCCTTCTAAAATGCATTTTAAACTTTTCCATTGAACTTCCAGCTCCTACATATGTAGGCGAACCTCCCGAGGCTACATGTGCGCCTTTAGGATTTACCACTTGCTCAAATTCCATGGTACCTAACCTTAAAAATCTTGGCTCAAAAACTACGTCTAAACCTTTCACAGTGAGCATTTTATCGCTTAAATCCTTGTATGCTTCTGAGAATTCTTTCCATCCGTCCGCCAAAAGATCTCCAAATTCTTCTCGATTTGCTATAAGCTCTATTAATTTCTTTAAGGACTCATAATCCCTCTTAAAATCGTATCCTATTTTTTTTTGTGTTAAGAATCCTTCTTCGTTCATTTTCGCCAAAAAGTCTAAGAGCGCTGTGATAGTGAGAGAGTCTAATCCATATCGGCTAATCATGTCAAAGGCTTTAATTGCTTCGTTATAGGAATTGAGACCATCAAGCGTTAACATTAAAAATGGATTAATCACAGAAGAGGTATAATTAACCAAACCTTTAAAATCTCCCTCCTTAATCTCAAGTACATCCTTGTCCGCCATAGGACACGAGGGACAAGCCAAACGCCTTTTCTTTATTTTTTTAAGATAAGTTCTTTCACTACATTGCCTTGCTTTCTTTTTTTGTCCCTTTGCAGCAAGAATCATCCCAATCGGAAGGCTTCGAAGCATTCCAAGTTCAATCCAAGACTTGCAATGAGCGTAAGTCCGAACGCGATCTATTATTTTTTTATAAAGTTGCTTAAATTCTTTTGGACGGGCAACAGGAACTCCAAGCGTTCCTTTTGCGACAATTGCTTTTAGATTCTTAAATCCCATAATTGCTGCTAATCCTGCCCTTCCAAATGTTGAGGTTTTGTCAATTAGAGTCATCGAGGATTTGACTAAATTCTCTCCGGCTTGACCAATTGCCATTACTCCGCTATTTTTGTACTCTTTCCATAGATAATCAGTTGTTTGGACAATATCTTTACCCCAAATCTTGTTGGCAGGTCGTAATTCGACCTCTTCGTTTGATATTGTTAGATATAGTGGTTCCTCCGCTTTACCCTTTATAATTATATGATCGTAGCCAGCTTGTTTAAGGTTAAACCCAAAACTCATACTCCCACATGAATTAGCAATCGCACCCGTTGCAGGAAATTTGGAAAAACCGACAATTCGTGAAGAACCCGGAGTGATGGTGCCCACTAAAGGCCCTGCTCCGACAATTATAATATTTTCGCTGCTTAATGGCTTCGTTTTAGGTTTAAGAAGGTCGGCTCCAAGTCTGCAATTGATTCCAAAACCTCCAACAAATGTTTTTACAAATTCAAGTTCAAGGGGAGTTGTATTTATTTTATTTTTACTTAAGTCCACATTTAGAATTTTGCCAGCATAACCACACCATTGCATCATTCCTCACTCTCCTCGATTTTCAAAGCTTCATATAAGCAATGGCTAACACACTCTCCACAACCAACGCAATCTGATGTAAAAGTAATTTTAGGAATAGATGGATAAGGTTCTTCGATTTTAATACGAGCATTAGAATAATTAACGGTTTTAGTATGAGTTAGAGAACATATCATTTGACAAATTCTACAACCTGTACAATTCTCTGCTTTTATGATAATCTTTTGGAGAAATTGATTTTCCATAGTTAAAATTGTTCGTTTATTATTAATAAACTTCTTAGATATTTTATGAGATATTTAAAATAGTCTCTTTAATGAAGTTTCTAAGATTATTTTCATTAGGAAAAAATATGTTCTTATTATTTATCTTAAAAGGATCATTATAAAACGATTGTTAATTTAGGAATTTGGTTCTTTTAATTATCTCTGTTGTCGATAAGATACATATGTTTTCTTGAATTTCTTTAAGTTCTTTATCATTTGACCAGAGATAACATTTTAATGTTAGCGCAAGAGCTATATACACTATATCTTTAGGATCTGGAGAAATATTTTCTGCTTATCCATAAAGGGTAAATTTTTCTTTTTCGATACAATAGTAATCTGTTCTTTTAACAATTCTAAAAAGGTTTTGAACTTTTCTTTAGTTCTATGAGTTTTATCCAAAATGACTTTTTCATGTTTGGCAAATTCTACAAATATGGACTCATGAGCAAATAATTCTATTTTATCGCTGATCATAAGTTCTGCGGTAGCTCCATCTTTTATCAACGCAGCAAAAAGAATTTTAGTATCAACAATAAGTCTCATTAATACTCGCTCTTATAATGTTTATACAAAAGCTTATTTACTTCTTTTCCCAAATTTATTGCATCTTCATGAGTTAATTCTGAATCAATTCGTAATCCTTTTAAAAAATTTAATTGAGCTAATTTCTTTTTAAATGAATCTCTTGCCACTTCAGACCAATTTATTTCGGAAAACTCTTCCATCTGTTTCTTAAGCCTAATTCCAAGCAGTTTAAGGAGGAATCCAATTGCTATTCGTCTAAAATATATCCTTCTTCCTCCCATGCTTTCTTCATTACCCTATTCTTTTTTAAAAAATCATCTACAATCTCCTTTTTAACAGAATTGAAAGGACAAGAGAAATTAACGCATTTCGAGCACACTTTTATTTTTAAATAAGCAAAGAATGAAAGGAGACCAATAGACGTTATGAAAAGAAAGAGAAATTCTTGACCAAAAAATAAGAAGGGAAAAGGAAAGCACCCGAGTATTATAAATCCAATAATTAATTGGAATTTTTCAGAACGACTCATCGGAACGGGATTATATTTCCATGGTTTATAAGAGCCGTAATTAGCGATACAATGTAGCGTATTTCCTCGCTCGGCATAAAAGGGACAATGACTACACAGAATCTTTGATTCCCATATATTGAAAAAAAATAAAGCAAAACCAATCCATCCCAGAATAAACCATCCAAATCCAGCAAGGATCATACCAATTACTCCCGGTATAAACATCAATAAAAAAGCACCGATAAAGAATAATAAATGTTTCAATTTGAATCTACATTTTAGCTTTCCTTCAATCTTACATTTTTCACAATTTGAAGCGTCTTTCCACGTGCAAACTCCATAAGGATTATCCTTAGTTATTTCTTCGGGTTTATTCACAATTTTCACACATTTTCTTTTAAATCCCTAAGATTTTTTGAGCTTTGATAGAATTATAATTATTTTTTTTCCCAGTCTTTAGCAAAATTTAAGCAGATTAAGGGAATTCCAATTAATATTAATACAATCGTGTTCAGTAAAATATTTGTCAAATTTTTAAAAGTAATAGAAGCAATCGTATCAAAAACATACCAAATTGAAATACTCACGCCGATAGCATATAATCCCCATTTCTGTTTATTTTTAATAGGATATAAAGTCAAAAAAATTATAACAATACCCCAGCTAAGTATAGTTGCACCTAATACAGCGGTTGAAAGCTGTAAAAAATTACGAATGGAGGAGCGAATAGATTTAAAGGATATCTCTGAGGTAAAAGACTCGATAAAAATCGCTGTGGTTTCTGGAATCAATCCGATGATGTAAATAACCAAACCAAAGATAATTAATATAATGTTAGTTGCGAATAACACTTTCCACCAAATATCAAACCATTTTGAGCCCATTTTTTTCAACTATTTCGCTTATTGTTTTTTTTAAACCTTAGTAAACGAATGAAGTTAAGGAATAGTATTAAGGATTGTGGTATCGTCTCTCAGATTGATTGACTATGCGAAAAAGTGAAATAATGCAGCTTTCTGGTAATTTTCGCTAATTAAATAATTTACGGAATTTTCGTAGTTAAGATCATAAGTAACCTAAATCCGAGAGAAATAAAGAAAATTTTTAAAGAGGAGCAGTTTAATGTAGAAACGATTCTATTCTATTTTGTGGATTGATGATTTTTATTACATCTTCTTCAAGAGTATCAAGAAGTTCTTTCTTTTTATCAATATCTACATACCATTTATTTGCGTATATATTTATAAATCTGTTTTTTATCTCCATAAGCATGTTGCCTATTTCTTCATGGTCAGTTTTCAAAATAGATTTTAACATGAAAATAAGTCCGTGTTGGGTGTCTTTTGACAAAAAATATTTATTATTCCTCATTTCCATCATTTTGATTTCGTTATCTTTTAAATTTAAAGCAGTAGATTTTAATCCATAAAGAAAATGGCTTAATATCGTGTGATTTTCTTCTTCCTTATCTGATTTAAAGTTTTCATACTTAAAGATAGGATTTCCCGTTTCGCTGAAGATATAAATCCATTCTACTTTATTCATAATGTCGCCAGAGTGTTTATTAATTTTATATTGCTCGTATCAAATTTATTCTTTTTATTAATAGATTATAAGTCATGTCGTTAATGCTAATAATTTGGATTTCAATTTTTTCGGATTAATCTAATTTGACGGGCCGAAATATTTTCTTATCGATTAACTTAAATATTAATTCCACATTTTTCGGATTGAACTTCTCATCGGCCATTAGAAATGTTGTAAAGAAATAATTAAGGTTATTCTTCTTCATTATTGCCTTCGCTTTGTTAACCATAGTTTGTTCGGCGAGAGTTAATTTAGTGTCAGCAGAAACCACAATCGTTAAAGGATGGATAAAAGTGGTGTAGAAATGTTTCTCAATAATATCTTTAATTCCAGCAAACATCCTAACATCACCTTTGAAATTTTCAAGTTCTTTACCAAATTCTTTATCGATATCATAAGATAACTCTTCGACGGACTCAAGAAAGCTTTCGGAAGGATTATCAGTTAAGATCAGAATAATTCGGAAGTTTTTATATTCCGACATTATAATCTTTGACTCTTTATATTCTAATTTTACAGTTTGGGAGTTCTGATACGACCCGGTTAATTCAATGCCGAACGCTCTAATTGCATCTAAAAATCCCGAAATCAGCGTTGGATTAAGATCCTTTCCCGCTAAGAATTGTTCGTATACATTTAATCCCGATTTTCGATCTGTTATCATTATATAATTCAAATTTAAGATATCGTTTACTTTATCGTGAAGTCTTTTTCTGTACGCTTCCTTTTTTGCTCTGTATCTTTGAACCATGACATAAGAAGTATAACTTGCTCCAGCAACAATTCCAGAAATAAGGAAGATAAGAAATATAATTAAGGGATCAACGATAATTCCCTCAATATCCGAGTCTCCTCCGCCATTGTCGTCGTCATCTCCATTTAACAATATAGTAGATGAGCCCCCTGAAATAGAAAAGATTTGGGTTGCTACTCCTGCATCGGTTTGATTATTCCAATAGATATAAGCAGTCCAATAACCATTTACGGCATTTGAAGATAGATTATAAGAAAATATGATGTTAGTCTCTTCAGGATAATTTAGTTGACCACTATATTTTTCAATATCGAGAGCATATAATACATATGTATAATTTCCATTTGATGGACTACTTACTCCAATGGAAATTTCTTCTCCAGCTTGATAATTTGGTTTTTGAATATTTAAGTCAATTTGTTGGACTATGGAGTTAGCTTCAAGTTGCCAATTAATAAGGCCGTAAGAAATAGAATTATTATGTATTAAGATCAAATCGTTGTTAGTATCAATTAGGTAATCACTTCCAGGATTAAGCGTGATAGAATTCCTAATTAGAGAAAAATTTTCCCAAGTTGATGGAAATGCGAAAATTAGAGAATAGTTTCCCTTTATTCTATTGGTATTAAAATTAAAAGACCATTCGTTCCCTGTTTTGTTGCTAATTTCAAGGTCACCAATGCATCTAAAATTATTTTTTAAGCTAAGCGAGATATCAACAGTAAAATTTAGAACGGCAGAATCATTATTATTCACGGGGATATGTAAGTTGGAAACACCAGGATGAAAATTCTCGTTGAGATCAATACTACCATATCCAAGATCATTACCGTCGTTGACCAAGTGCTCCGTTCCATTTATCTCAACATTCATATTTATTTCGCTTGGAAAATAGGTTTTATTCTCCCTCTGTAAAATTTTAAATAAAAAAGAACGACCTTTAAAAGTATTATACCACCCTGATCCATCGTATAAAGAAGAGTATAAATTGGGATATTTTGATGTTAAATCGTTGGCATACCAATAATATATAGAAGCGGGATCAACTAGTCCAGAACCATTTAGAAAGACGGAATAATTACCGGGATTTAACACTTTAGCTTGGGATGAGAAGTTTTGGAAGTGCCATCCTTCTGTGGTGTTCATTTCAAGTACTTTTGTTAAATGTACTGTTTCGTTTGGTGTGTGAGTTGTTTCATCAAATCCATTAATTTGAATGTTTATAGACTCGCTCGTTCCGTCAATAAATTCACCATATACATATACTCCAAATATATTAGTTGGTTTTTTTAATTCAAATTGACTAGCGATTCCTAAATTATATTGAGCGGGATTTTTATAGTATATTCTTTCCTCCGTCAGAGGATTATCCTCAATAGTACTTAATTTTCGATGTTGAATAATATTTGAAAAATTCAATTCGAGATTGGTTATATTAAATCTAGAATCGCTAAGATCGATATCAATACTACTAATATTCTTTTGAGTTTCGCTAATAAGGGAATTTTCTTCTAATGTGATTGCTTGAGATATATTAATAGTTTTATCATCTTGAGCTACAGTTATTTGGGTTAATTGGATTAATCCAAGAATAAATATAGCAGCAAACACGGATCCTAGAATTGTTTTATTTCTCTTATTCAAACTAATCCGCTAATTTCTATTTATATTCTTATATACCTATACGTGAACGAAAATGTATAATTATTATTTAACCAAGTTAAGTATTTAAACTTTTATTTAATAAGTAAAAGGACCAAATCTTAATTGGTTTTTAGGAAACGTGATTAGATATTACACATAATTTTAATATTGAGAAGAAAAAGATAAGGGATAAAAATTAGGTATTTAACTTTTTAAGTAATAAAGCCATATTCTTGCCTAAGTTGCGAAATGTTGCCATACCTTCACTATCTTTTTCGATTTTTTCAGGTTTAGCTACATTGGGGTTTACACCTAAGTTCCAATAGCTCGAGCCCACCACAAACATCTGATTAATCAAGAAAAAGAAATTTATGCTCGAAAAGACATGAACAGCACCAGCCCGCCTAACTGAAACCACAGCAGCACCAACTTTATGTTTATAAATATCACCGTTCGTTTTACTTACCATCCCCGCCCTTTCGATTAAGGCTTTCATATTTGTTGCTGTATCGGCAAAATAAGTTGGAGAAGCCAATATTATGCCGTCGGCTTCTAACATCTTCTCGATGTAGCTGTTTAATTTATCATTAGTAACAGAACATCGCTTATCTTGATTCTGAGCACATTTATAACACGAGATACACCCCTGCAAATTATCTATTCCAATCCATACATACTCGCACTCAATACCTGCGGCTTCAAGCTCTTCTATCACGACATCGGAGCATCGCTTTGTAGCGCCATCTTTTCTTGGACTTCCATTAAATATTACTACTTTCATTATTATCAAACTAGATTTTGTTATTATTGATTGTTATTTTTTAATATTTGTAATAATTGTTTTATTGTTTTTAATCTTATTTCAATTAATTCTCACATTCCTTAGGTTTTCAATAGATTCCCTATGATAAAAAAACCCGAATTATTAGTTCCCGTTCAAGATTGGAAATCGCTTAAACAGATAGTCGGTTTAGCTAACGCTATTTATTTTGGCGTTCAAAAATATAATATGCGGGCACAAGCTAATAATTTCGAAAGAGAGAAATTAGAACAGGTCGTAAACTACTGTAAATCTCAAGATCCCCCGTTAAAAACTTATTTATGTACGAATATTTTAATCTATAATCAAGAATTAGAAGATATAAAAAATCTGATTTGGGAAGCGAGAGACGCTGAAATTGACGCAATAATAACGCACGATCTAGCCACCGTAAGAATGGCAAGGAAAATTGGCATCCCATTCCATATTTCAACTCAAGCAAATGTTTCAAACATCCAAAGCGCTCTTTTTTATAAAGAATTAAGAGCAGAAAGAATAATATTGGCGAGAGAACTCTCTTTAAAACAGATAAAGGAGATAAAGAGCGAATTAAAAAAAACGGAAATAGAATGTTTTATCCACGGTTCTATGTGTACTTCAATTTCCGGTCGATGCTACTTCTCAGCAGCGGTAACGGGATCTACAGATCATTCTGCAAATCGGGGTAAATGCGTCCAACCATGTCGGAGAAGATGGAGAGTAATTGACGATGATAAAAACGAGTTTATTTACGATGGAAAATTATTTTTAAACGCAAAAGATCTCTGTATGATAAAACACATCCCGAAATTGATCAAGTCTAAAATTGACGCTTTAAAGATAGAAGGAAGGGCAAAGAACCCCCATTATATTAAAGTAGTGGCCAAATGTTACCGTGAAGCAATAGACAGTTATTTTGAGGGGAGTTATGGTTCCGAAAAAATAAATAATTGGTTAGAAAAATTAAAAAAAGTATATAATCGCGGATTTCACACCGGATTTTATTTTAAGACGCCTGCAGTTGAAGATATCGAACAAGAGATGAGGGGAAATATTTCGAAATATAAAAAAGTCTATCTCGGTTCTATTTTATCTTTCCATTCAGCAAGCAGTACCGCTGACATCGCAGTTGAAAATCCAAACATCATCTTGAGAAATGGGGCTCAGATACTCATTGAAGGGGAAGATACTTTCCAAATAGAAAAAGTAAAAAAAATCATATTTGGAGGAAAAAGATTAAACACTTTCAAAAAAGAAAAAAAAGGAGAAGTCTCGAAAATTAATATTCCATTATCAGATATAGTAAATTTTAACGACAAAGTTTATATTATTTCTAAAACATAGAGATACGCATATTTCCACACAGAGTAAAAATATAGCGGAGGAAAAAAATAAAATATGAGTTTTGAACAAAAAAGAAAAAAATTAGTTGATGATTTAATTAGTAAAGGAATATTGAAGTCCGAAAAAGTAATCGATGCGATGCTAAAGGTCCCTCGAGAAAAATTTCTTCCCGAAAAAGCTAGATCCTCAGCTTATATCGATTCTCCGCTATCTATTGGATCAGGACAAACTATAAGTGCGCCGCATATGAACGCAATGATGTGCGAATACTTAGAATTAAAGGAAGGAGATAAAGTTTTAGAAGTAGGTACGGGATCTGGCTATCACGCTGCGTTGTGTGCTGAAATAGTGGCGCCAGAAGAAAAACAAGACCCTAAAGGGCACGTATATACTATAGAAAGGCACGAAGACCTAGCTCAAGAGGCATCAATAGTTTTAGAGAAGACGGGATACGATAATCGCGTAACCGTTATTCATGGTGACGGTACTTTAGGCTATTCTGAAGCTGCGCCTTACGATAAAATATTAGTTACAGCGGCTTCGCCAAAAAAGATACCATCCCCTCTCAAAAAACAGCTTGCAGATGGAGGAGTCATGTGCATTCCAGCAGGATCGAAACGATTTTCACAAAATCTTTACATAGTTAAGAAGATCGGTAAAGAATTTGAAACGAAGAGAATAACAGGAGTTCGTTTTGTTCCATTACTCGGAAAATACGGTTTTGATTAATAGATTTTAATCAGAAAAGAGATTTTTATATTTCTTTTTTGTCAGCTCTCGCCTTATCCTCTGGACAAAATCGCTACGCTGAATTTCTCTTTTCAGAGAATTTTCATCGCCGCTCCAACAAGCACACCTCTCAAATTCCATGTTATTATCATTCCAACAAATACACTTTCGAACTGTTTTTACTCTTTCCAAAATAAACACCTCACTCTCAATTTTTCCTCAGATAAACCCCACTTACTCTGACTAATTATAATATTTTAATGTTAGGCTTATATTTTGGAAGTAGTTTAAAAGTTTTGGTTAATAGAATTATAATAGTTTAAAAAGGACATTTATCAGAATAAATTATAGAAGAACAAAAGCAAAGAATAAACAAAATTTATTTAGAAAGAGTAGAAATCCTGTTTTTCAGTTTTTTTCTTGCGATTTTCTCTCGTATCCTGTTAATATGAGTATTATTCTTAATGCTTTCTTTTACCGAACGATTTGTATAAGACCAGTTGCGTCTACTGAAAGTATAATTTTCCATTATATGAGGCACACAGGTATTAAATTAACTTTTTCCTATATAGATCATCTACTTAAACCTTTATAAACATTAACAAAAAACGACAAAATTCGTTATAGCTACGACAAAAATGTCCTCTTTTTGAACCTTAAAATTCGGTTATATTTAATTTTAAGTCTATAGATAGATTCTTTTCTAATGAAAAAAGAGGACAAGCGCAAAATCCTTGAAATATTTCTTTATAACCTTCGTCCGTATAAGTGTAAGAAATCAAGGGGAAGAGGTTAATTGCAACGTTATTTGATGGAGCTAAAATCTTAATTTCAAACATTAGAGAATAGGTCTTATCGACTGCTTTTAGTTCTGATCCCATATATTGATGGGCTTTTAGGATTTCATTATCATTTCCTCCTTGAGCTTCAAATGAATTACCCTCAAACGAAAATTCTTTCGGATTTCCATTGAAGAAAAATGGAAAATCAATTCCTAATACTAAATTTTCAAAAAATTCCGGATAATCAGCCTCGTCGTTATCCTTAAATTTTACACTATAGTTGATTGAAATATCCTTATCTTCAGTATGAATTGATTTAGTCACGATACAATTTAAAGTTTTATCGCTTGTTGGACTTCTAATACTGCCATCTTTTACTAATTTTAGAAAACAGAATTTACCATCTTTTTCGGATTTTACTACTTCGAACTTTCCGTCCAAAAAATCACCGAATTCTTCGTATTTATCTGATAAAATATCTTCAAGAGTGCTTTCTTTTTTTAGAATTCTAGTTCTTAACATGCTTCTTCGGAATCGATCGACTTTTATTGAGTTATCTTCTATTTTTTCTTTTTCATGATACGCTTCTGGCCATCTGGTCAGAGTGTTAAGCAGATTATAAGACTTTTGTTTGTAATCTAATTCGAAAATAGTCCCTCCATGGGCTGGATCAACATATAAATTTAAGTCGTCAGTCTCAATCAAGTAATCGACTTGGCTATCCTTTGTCAAATCTTTGGGGATAATCGCCGAAATTAAGTTTAATTTTGGATATAATAAATAAGTCATCTCGTCAATCAAATTTTCAGCGTTTATAAGATGCGTATAAACGGAGAATCGTAAGAATTGTAGGTAAATACCACCAAACATCCCGTGCCAGTAGCAGTCGTTAGTTTGAGCCTTGTATACTTCTTCCCACGCTTCTGCGCATTTTTTACGAAGTTTTTTAGCTAATTCTGAGTCTTTCAGGTCTGATATTTTATCTTCGACGGAGATAATTTTTTCTCTTACATGAAGCATTTTTTTATGCATATTATTAGATTCTGGGTATTTTACTAGAAAATACCGCCAAAATCCACCTTTTAAAAATTGATATTCTCTTTGTTTGTTCTGATCGTCTTTGAGTGATTTTCGTATTTTTTTAAAATCCCTCCGAATTTCAGTAGGAAGCACCCATTCTTCCATTTTATCGTAAGTTGAGGTGGGAAGATATACTAAACTTTTTGCAGGATACTTACTAATATATTTTGATAAAGTTATTGATTTGATCCATTCGTTTTCTTTTATTTTTTGGAATAGTGTGGGAATAAAAGGTTTATGATTATCACCATCCCAATGTCCATGACCCTCAACATAGCATATCTCGTGAGTAGACCCCCAAACACCCATTTTTTCTGCATCTGAAATAGATAAAGCCATCCGATTGCCAATTTTATCAGCATTTTCCTTGAGATAATCGATAGAATTATAAGTAGGCTTCCAAGGCATTAAATATCTTAGTTTTTCATTAATAGGAAAGATTCTTAACGATTTTCCTTCATCCTCGGTAATATAAGTATAAAAAGTGTCTTCTTGAGTTATTCCACTCGATCTTAAATGATTATCGTCAACAATAATATACTTTAATCCCGCGTCTGATAAAAACGAGGGATAATGAGGTTCCCATACTCTTTCACTTAACCAGGCACCGCTTACCTCTAAGCCAAATTCCCTCTTAATAGATTCTGAAAGTTTTTTTATTTGGGCAATTTTATCTCTTGTTGGAATAATTGCAAAGATCGGTTCGTAAAATCCTCCTCCAATCAACTCGATTTGATCTCTTTTAGCCATCTCCTTAAGCTTTTGAATCAAATCTGGTTTATTCTCTAAAAACCAATTTAGTAAAAATCCCGAAATATGGAGCGTAAACTTAATTTCTGGATAATCATACATATTTTCTACTAATGGCTTATAGGCCTTTTTGTAGGAATCTTCAATGACCCACGGAAAATTATCGATAGGTTGATGGAAATGAAACACTATGGGAAAATAAATAGTTTTTTCTGTCATTCATAAAACACTTTTCTAATTAACTAATATAAAATAGAATTTGATTTAATTTTTTCAATAATGAATCATAAAAATAAAAAAAGATTAAAGATCAATTTTAAGTCCTATCGGACAATGATCCGAACCCATTACATCACTCATCATATAGCTCTTTTCTAATTTGTCCTTTAATTCTTCAGAAACGATGAAATAATCGATTCTCCATCCAATATTTTTCTCTCTGGCGTTATATCTATAAGTCCAATAGGTATAATGTCCGCCTTCTTGTTCAAATTCTCTATAAGTGTCAATATAACCTTGATTTAGAAATTTACTGAACCATGATCGCTCATCAGGAGTAAAGCCGGCATTTTTCTCATTACTCTTTGGATTTGCTAGGTCTTTTTCCTCGTGAGCGACATTGAAATCTCCACACAAAACTAAGGGCTTAGTTTCCCTTAATTCTTCAGCGTATACAAGAAATTCGTTATTAAAATCAAGCTTATAATCCAATCGTTTCAATCCTCTGCCAGCATTTGGAAAATAGATGTTAAGAAGGAAATATTTATCATATTCTAAGGTTAAAACTCGCCCCTCCTTATCAAATTTATCAACGCCAATTCCTTTCTTGACAGAAAGAGGTTCTGTTTTTACATAAGATGCAATACCACTGTATCCTTTTTCTTCTCCCGAATCCCAATAGTCATAATAACCTTCCAAATTTTTGAGTTTTGCGTCAGCGTTGTCTGGGGATGCCTTTGTTTCTTGAAAAGAATATACCTCCGCATCTTCTTTTTTCATGAAATCGATTAGTCCTTTTTTAACAGTAGAATTGATCCCATTTACATTCCAAGAAATTAATTTCATTGTTTCTATCCAACTCAAATTATTTTTTTTTGGATAAATATCTTATTTTTACCATTAAATTTTTAAGCTCCATGAGATCGCTTCCTTCTTCTAGATAATCTTTCTTTACCCCTTCAGACAGCGGAAGCGATTCTATTTTATTTCCCTTTAATGCCACCATCTTACCAAAATCCTCTTTTAATATCAATTTCATCGCTGCCAATCCAAATCTAAGCCCTAACATTCTATCAAACGCGTTTGGGGTACCAGCTCTCATAGTATGACCTAAAACAACGCTTCTTATTTCAAGTTCGACATTATTATTCAAGAATTCTTTCTTTAAATCGTCTCTATTTCTTAATTCGTTTACTAATGTTTTCGAGATTTTTAAATGCGATAATTTAGGATTTCCAAACGGATCCTTTGGGAGATTTTCTATTGTTTCTTCAGAAATAGTTTTAAAGTCTCTCTTCAAAGATTCATCCGAAGGATAAGCCCCCTCTGAGGTAGCAATAATGTGATATTTGTAACCCGCATTAACCCTTTTTTTTAGAATCTCAACCACATCTTTTTCAAAATCAAATGGTGTTTCTGGTATGAGGATGATATCCGCTCCAGAGGATACTCCACTATATAATGTCAAGAATCCCGTATCTCGACCGAATATTTCAACGATAAAAACCCTCTGATGAGAACGAGCGGTAGTTGTGAGATTATCCATTGCGTTAGAAGCTAATTGGGTTCCACTCCAAAATCCAAAAGTGTAGTCCGTTCCAGCAACATCATTATCAATTGTTTTAGGACATCCAATTACATTAGCGCCCGTTAGCTTATGAAAGTCGTCTGCAACTCCCAGCGTGTCGTCTCCTCCGATTGCGATGAGAGCGTCAATTCCTAGATCTTCGAATTTCGAAACCATGTCGTTTGCAATTTTCTGTTTCATTTCTTTTTTCTCTTTTTCGTTTTCAGCTTTCTTCACAGGAGAAAAAGGATTTGTTCTACTAGTATAGAGAAGAGTTCCACCAACTGTATGTAGATCGTCGTGCTCTGCAGTTTTTAAAGGAATTGTTTTATTTTCCATAAATCCTTTCCAGCCCTTTAAGATTCCTACACATTCTATATCTGAATCAAAGGCCTTTAACATAATCCCATATAAAACGCTGTTAAGACCGGGACAATCGCCGCCACCTGTCAATATTCCTACTTTTTTGATCGACATAAAATCATCCAATTTTTATTGTATTCCAATTACTTGTCTAAAATGTAGAATAACTTAGATTTTAAAATTAGGTATAATAAATTATTTAATTCTGAAATTCTAGCCATAGAGAAGTTCTTAAATAACAGTTCCAAGTAGATTTGAATAAATTTTAATGTGAAATTATAAATAGAAGAATAAAATCTTTTAAAATAAATTGAAGCAATAGCAACTCTATAATTTTTAACATTATTCCTAAATATGCTTCATAATTTAGAAAATTAAAGATAACCAAGAGAAAATGATTATCGATAACATTAGTGAGGAAATCAAAAACTATTTAAAAAGTATATGCGAACACGATATTGAAATCAAATACATAGGACCTCTCGAGAAACATTACGAAGACGAAGAAAGCCTTAAAGATTTTAATTATGGAAAAACCCTTTTAATTGAATTAGCAGTTGATGGCCAGAATAAAGAATATATCATGTCCACGATGACTAAAAACATATTTGGTCACGAATATTTTTACGATAGAGCAAGATCTTTATTACTAGATCACTCTTGTTTTAATAATCTTCCAAAGCACGTGAGGTCTGTGGATATCGGAATGTATACCAAAGATGGAACTTTTAAATCCGTCGGAGATTCAAAAGAGTTTTTTATTCTCAGAGAAAAATTAGAAGGATCCGAATATTTCCTAGATCTTGATAGAATTCAGAAAAAAAATGCTTTAAATAAATTAGACATAGAAAGGGCAAGGGCCTTAGCGAGATACCTGGCTTATATCCATTCTCAAAAAAACGACGAGGACTCTTTATATAGA
>WJKD01000626.1 GCA_014729315.1 Promethearchaeota archaeon
CTTTTTCTATAGGCTGACCGATTAATCGCCTTCTAATTGTTATCGTTTGGTTTTCTAATTCCTTATTACCCACGATTATAGTATATGGGATCCAATCGATTTCGGCTTTTCGGATTTTTTTTCCCAAGGACTCGTCTCTATCGTCAAAGTCGGCTCTAAAACCTTCATTATTTAATTTATTCAATATATCCTCTGCATAGTTATTTTGATCTTCCGAAATCGTTATGATTCTCACCTGGACAGGAGATAACCAAGTTTTAAATCCAGGAACAATCTCGTCTTTCTTCCTTATCGCCGTTTCGATCAACCCCCAGAGAATCCTTTCTAATCCTCCCGATGGAGAATTGTGAAGGATAATAGGATAATGAATGTTTCCGTCTTTGTCTTGGAAATGAATGTTATACTTTTGCCGTTTCTTTCCTTCTTGGTCTTCCATATACTCGAGTGAGCTTTCTACATCGATTTGGATTGTAGAAAGGGTACCACTTTTGTTTTGAGCCGAAAGACCCCCCCTTTCGAATTTTAGCACAAAATAATAATATCTATCTTCCCAGAGTTCTACAAGCGCGGGCTTTTCTTCTTTTTTAACTAAATCTTTGATCCATTTTTCATTTTGTTCGTAAAAATCTTGAGTGGTTCGAAAAATAATGTGCGATTGAACCCCTAAGTCTTCGAGAATTTTATTATCTAAATCATATTGTTTTCGAAACTCTTCAATCGAACTCTCTAGCGTTTTACAAAGCGTGTGAAAATCAGGCATAACAAACCCTCTTAACCTTCTAAGCCCGGTTAACTCTCCTTCTTGCTCGCGACGAAAATCATATTGTTCCCACTCGTACAATCTAAGAGGAAAATAATTAGGTCTTAATTTCATATTACTAAACATGTCGAACTGTAAAAAGTCTCCAGCAAACCGGAGCAAATATCTATCGCTTCCCGATTCTACCCAATATGTTCTTGCGGGGAATCGAGCGGTTTGAGCAGTGAGCTTTTTGTTTTTAACGGTATACATTATTGGGGTATCAATTAAAATCGCGCCAAAATCAATTAACTCGTCTTCTAAATACTGTTTTATTAAATTTTTCATGATGACTCCTTTTGTATACCATCTCAAGTTTCCCTTATCGGTATTTTCGTCGAAATCAACGAGTTCGTTTTCTTGCATATACTTAATATGCGGAGGTTGTTCACCACTATCCACTCGTCGTGAACCTAATTCGGATTTGACGAATAACTGAAAATCATCGTCTATAATCCCTTTGATTGGAAGTAAATTATCGTTTTCGTCTCTTTCAATGGGAATTTCCTCACCTTGAGGAGATAATACAAAAAACCTGGCATTTTCTATGTGTTCTTCGGGTTGGATATATAATTTTACATCTCTATACATTTCAGCTACTTCGTGGCCTAAACAATTTATCTTAAACGATTTATACCATCCAAATGGAGAAAATTCTGCTTCAATTCCTTTCTCATTTAGAATATTTGCAATTTTTGGACACACTTCAGCCGCACTTGACTCTTGGCTGAGAAATTTGCTAAGATGAGCCCAGGGATAAACGAGAACCTTATCAACACGGTATTTTTGTCTTTCTATGATTAACTCTCGCAATTCTCGTTTTTTACCTTTAGATCCCCCAGATTCTACTTTTTTATTATATTCGCGTATCTCTTCGTTTTTTTCTCGAACTCTTTCTGGAAAGCCCGAAATAAGCAGTATTGCGTCCTCAATGACCTTAGCACCTTGTTTTGCGATAATGTCTGTGTCGTAAGTGTCTTGATCCTCGACTGATACATATGCTACAAGGATCAAACCGTCAAGTTTTATGGTTTTAGCGGGAAAATCTTGAGGATTGCTTGTCGCTTCCTTATTTTTTATAACTTCAACTCCATCTGAGTGGATTAATAATATTTTCACATAAATCCCTTTTAATAATCAGTAAATGTTTTTTATTAATAATTGCTAAATACATTACTTCCTTTTTGATAATTAATTATATTTAAAATCTAAATTAATTATTACTAAAATTTTATTGGGAGTTATTATGGATTTAAGTAAAGTTTTCTCCGATCTTACCAAAGAATTTGACATATTAGATCAGAGTAGAGA
>WJKD01000627.1 GCA_014729315.1 Promethearchaeota archaeon
GAAAACGCACTGCTGGCGCTGATTGATCCGGACAATCCGCAGCAGCGGTTATCCGCCGGAAAAACAGCACCAGAATTAGCCGCCACCGCCGGGCTGCCATTGAACCGTACCCAGCGCAACCTGAATTATTTTGCCTCTCAGGCGGTGCGCATCCTGGAACAACTGTCCTCAGGCTCGTACCGGCTGGCGCATGAACGATTGATCCCGGCGCTGGAATCGCTTGCAGGCGAGCTCCTCGCAGCAGCCGAGCAGGCGAAGCGTTTGTTAAATGAACGTTACCGCACCTGGCAGAAAGCAAAGCGCTGGAAATTTCTACTGAGCGGAAATGAATTACGGAGCGTGCTCAAATACCGCAGCCATTTTCAGAATGATATCAGTCCCGAACAGGTGCACTATATCCGGAAGAGTAACAGAAAACGGTATTTAACAATTTCTTTGGGGATCGCAGCCGTGTTAATCCTGATTTTGTGGCAGCCGTTTAATAATAAAATTATTGATCCCGTACGATGGAAGCAGCGCATTAAAACTCTTGAATTAGAATTTGTTCCAGTGAAAGGCGATACATTTGAAATGGGTGATTTATGGGGAAATGGGGACAAGGACGAGAAGCCCGTGCATAAAGTATTACTCTCTAATTTTGAAATCAGTAGATATGAAATTACGAATGAGCAATACTGCTATTTTTTAAAATCTCAGAATAAATCAGAATTAGAAAAAATTACCTGGAGGGATTTTGGTTGCAGAATCGATGATAATTTTGAGGTAGAAGAGAAATATAAAAATCATCCTGTTACAGGAATCACTTACAAAGGAGCAAGCGCCTTTTGTAAATGGTTAGGCGCCCGACTACCAACAGAAGCTCAATGGGAATATGCAGCTCGAGGTGGTCATAAAAGTAATGGTTATGAATACAGTGGAGCTGATAGTGTTGATGTTGATTCTGTTGCATGGTATAATTATAATTCAGATGGAACAACACACCCTGTCGGAAAGAAAAATCCTAACGAACTCGGACTGTATGACATGAGTGGCAATGTGTGGGAATGGTGTTATGATTGGTATGATGAATATTATTACAAAGAATGCTTTAAGAAAGAGGTTGTTGTAGATCCTGATGGTCCGAAAAATGCAAACTTTCGTGTGTTGCGTGGCGGTTCCTGGTTCAATGATGCTAGCAACGTGCGCTGTGCGAATCGTTACGACTACGGTCCGAACAGCAGCCACTACGATATCGGGTTTCGTTGTGTCCGTTAGCCATCAGTCGTCTATACTTTTTCAGGGATTTGTGATTTGGATCCTTGGGTTTTGAAAATTTGGATTTTGGGGTCCGGGGCGAAGCCCCGGCGAAAATTTTTTTTGAAATTATCGAGTATATCTAAAAATGAAAACATTAAAAAATCTTTATCCGGAGATTACAGAATATAAAAACTTGTATTTGGCTTTTAAAAATGCAGCCAAAGGCAAGCGTTGGAAGCCTTATGTGGAACAATTCAAAATAAATCTGGAACGAGAATTATTCCAATTACAGGATGAACTCAGGTCCAAAACATATCAACCGGGACACTATTATAATTTCTATATTACCGAACCCAAACGGCGGCTGGTTTCTGCAGCGCCTTTTCGGGATCGGGTGGTTCATCATGCAATATGCAATATAATCGAGCCAGTGTACGATAAAATATTTATTTACGATTCCTACGCGTGCCGCAAAGAAAAAGGTCAGCACAAAGCAGCGGATCGGTTCACCAAATTTTGCAGAGCAAATAAATATGTTTATAAATGTGACATTCAAAAATATTTTCCCAGTATCGACCATGAAATTCTTTTTTCCATCTTAAAAAGAAAAATAAAAGACCATGAATTATTATGGCTTTTAAAATGCATTATTCAAAGCGGTAAAGATATTTTGAAAGACGAATATATCGTGCACTGGTATCCGGGAGATGATTTATTGAGTCCGGTTGAAAGAAATCGTGGTCTACCCATCGGAAATTTAACGAGTCAATTTCTGGCAAATGTCTATTTAAATGAGTTAGATTATTTCGTTAAATTTATGCTTCGCTGTCATTATTACATCCGCTATATGGATGATTTCGTTATATTTTCGAATTCGAAGACAGAACTACGGAAGATACGGGAAGAAATAATAAATTATCTGGCGACGTTACGCTTGTCTGTTCACCCCAAAAAGGATAACATTTTCCCGGTGACTCAGGGAACAGATTTTATGGGCTATCGTATTTTCCAAACTCACCGCCGTTTGCGAAAATCAAACATCAAAATTTTTATTAAACGTATGAAAATTTTCCAGGAAAAGTATAAAGCAGGAACAATTAATTTTCAGTCAATAAATCAATCCGTTCAATCATGGATTGGTCATGCATGTCATGCCGATACCTGGTATTTACGGAAAAA
>WJKD01000628.1 GCA_014729315.1 Promethearchaeota archaeon
TTGGGACGGGGACCGCGCGGGTAGAAGATAGGCGATAAACTTGTACATACCGGTGTGTTTTGTAATAAGATTTAATTTCGTTCTTATACTTTTGAGAAATTATAAAATTTTCTTGCTTTTTTACGAAATGTTTTTATATTGAATTCTAATACGATTGGAAGGGAACCTGTTATTTGAGTATGCAAGAACGGTACATGTTTTAGTTAGATATTTATTCATAATCCACATTATTTAATATACTCAATTCGGAGTGCTAAAATGTTGAAATGCGATAAGTGCGAGGCAAATATCCCTGAAGGAGCCAAATTTTGTCCTCAATGTGCAGATCCAGTCACGGAGGCAGATATAGTTAAATCACCAGCTAAAATCAATGGGCCGGCAAACGTTGAAATTTCTTTTGGTTTAAGTTCTTCCGCAAACTATGCTCAAGCAAAAGAAATATGCGAAAAACTGCCTAACTATATCGCAAGTGGTGAAGGCAAAACTACTAAACACTATGTTTGTCTTCCAATAACAGAAGTGGAACTGATTATCAATATATGGGATTTAGTTGGCAATTGGAAAAGTAGTCAAATGCTAATTGATGGACAAAAAAGCACTAAATCTGATTTAGTATATCGCGGCGTTGGATGTTATAGAAATAGACAAAATTCTTATAATCCAAATCAGTATTGTTTTGGAGAAAGAGAATATGAATATAACATTTGGGGCTGCCGCCGTATGGAAATGCCTATAATATTTGGAGAGTGGTTAACATTTGGGAAATTTGATAGGTCAGGAATTTGGTACTTTGATAAAGATCGAATTAAACAAGAATTAGAAAGAAAAATACATGAAAACAGACTATGTCCAATTCTAAACTCAAACAAAATACTATCCACTTTGAGCTTAATCCCTGATTCTATAAATCCAAAAACTAGTAAAAAGTGGAGTTACAGGAAAGAATTTAAAGAAGTAAATGGAAATTTTAGAGAAGTGGCGGTAGGTGTTGAACCGGTGCTGAAAAAAATGAATGAATATATTATCGGAGAATTTAAACCTACCTATAAAATCGAAGATAATAATTCTTCAAGCAACATTCATAGAATAGAATTGAAGATTGATTCTAATGAAATTACAGGAGCAAAAAGAAGCAGCAAAGCACAAAACACCGGGGGATGCGTATTGCCTATTATTTCTATAATTATCTTTTCAGTTTCATGCTTAATTTTGCTCAATTAGTTTAATTGATCATAAATTTTGATCTTTTTTTCTGCTATTCTTCACAGCACCAAACTATAGACTTACTATCAATGATTCAGTGAGTCCAATTATCCATTTGGATAAAAGTTTACGTTTTAAAATATCGCCAGGATTGGATATATTATGTACACAAATTTTGACAACATAAATCGAGATCTTCTAAAGAAAATAGAAAACCATATTCAGAAATCTGGTTTCCCTTTTGAGTGGAAAGTTCGTGATGAATTATTAAAAGCAAATAATCTTCTAAATTCAAAATTACAGATTGAACACCAATCAAATGAAGTATATTTTAAAGGACATTATGTTGATCAGCAAGAACAAAAGCTTAGAGAGTATGATGCTTCTTGGTACTATTATAAAACATTTAATACCAATAACTCAAACAATCAGTCATTCGGTGTACATTGGCATTATTATTTCGAATGTAAACAAAGTGAAAAATATAGTTGGATTTTTTTTACCGAACCGCCAAAGAATTATTTTGATATTGAATTTTCTCTAAACTTTAAAACTTCAACAATAATATCAGAAAATGTTTTCAATTCATTCAATGAAAATAATTCAATTTACCATTATGGTATTCTGCCTCGATTAGGCTACACTTATACAACCTACCCTAAAGGATCGGATTTAATTAGAAATTCCATTTACCAAGTAATTAAACCTTGTATTACAGAATTTCTTGATTATCTCTACGATCTTGTAGAAGAAGCGAAACAAGAATTTTTTACAGATATTTTTTTGTTTTTTCCAGTTGTCGTATTTTCAGGATTAATGTTTGAATATATTTATAATAGTCAAGGAGGAGAATTAAAACCAACAAAACATGTCGTTCTAGTATTTAAAGAAGCATTTAAAAAAGGAAGCGTGGGGAATACATATATAATTGATTTCGTAAGAGCTGATTATTTAAGACGATTTCTTGAGATTCAAGTAAATGAAATTATAAAACTTATTAAAATGTTAAGCTCAATTGATTGTGATATTAACGGTATCCCAATTTCACATCTAAATTACATATTGAAATCTTAGAATTTTAATTATTTAAGAATGCTGTCATTCGCTTCTCATTACCGATAGCAAAACAATTGAGGCTCACTATCAATTTAATCGAAATGGATAGGTCTGTAGATCGTCTTTCCTATTTTTAGCTAACACCTTTTAAAAGATGACTATATGAATAAAACACTTTTAGAGGAAATTAATCAAAAACTCGATTCACTTTCTCAGAAGATTGAGAAAAAATCATGGCTTGAGCGATTTTTATCAGTCATTGAAAAGTTAATTATACCAGCTGCATTGGTATTTATTGGCTATCAACAAGTGCAGCTTAATAACTCACAGCAAGAAAGGATTGCCGCTCAATTTCAAAATGAATTAGAAATAAAATATCTGGAATTATTCTATCATGACATTGCAAATAAGGAAACTCAAACAAAAGCGATAAATCTGTTGTCTGTAATGAATGAATCGTTAGCATTAAAATTAATAACCCAGATGGTAATTGCAAACGAGGATATTCCAGAAAATATCAAAAATAAGATTCCCGATGAATTAAGGAAGAAAGCCTTAATGTTGTCTCTAAGTAAATATAAGATTGAGGTATTTTACAAAAATACTAACTTGATAAAAAAAAGGATTGGAAAGATCAACAAAGAAATGAGAAAAAACGGGTTTAAAGGTATATGCACTAATACAATCCTTACTTCCGATCTTGAAAAAAGACTATTCGGTAGAAGAGCTAGATTCATAAATAATGAGATTCGATATGATACTTCTCAAGAAAAAGAGATAGCTCAATATTTAAAAAAAATCATAGAACATGCTGATAATCGAAACTTTAATTTTGTTAAAGTTCGTAATCCTTCAAAAAATTACATCTCCATCTTTATAAGATGAGTATGGTTTTTAAAGGACAAAAAACCAAAATGCAAAAAAAAAACCACCCACTTTCTCACTCTCCTAATAATCACCTTCATCTCCCCCCAATATTTCTACGGTGGCTCACCGGATATAATTTCCAATGACGCCAAAAATTTCGAGGTGCTGGCACATCGCAAGATTCTTATGAACCGGGAAAAGGCACCGCACAACCCACAAACGGACTGCGTGGCAGCGCATATATATTTTTTCTAAAATAACTATTTGACTTATTCTATAAAAATACATATCTTAATACATCCTAACACAGACAAGCTGCAATTAAAAATTCAAAATGAAAAATTAAAAATGAAAAACTCACAGAATCGAGCAGAAA
>WJKD01000629.1 GCA_014729315.1 Promethearchaeota archaeon
ATTCTAATTGAGCCGTTTGTAATTTGCTGGGATTCTCTTGTAATTCTTTTAATTTAGCAACAAGTTCTGGTTCAGACGGCCATCTTACATCGAACGACTCGTACGATTCCAAATCCATAATATTTATCAAGTTATCCTCAATAAAGTTAATTTGTGCCGTCCCTTTCACGATCTCAGGAACATCCATTAAATGCCCGCTCGGAATAGTTATACTTCTTTTGTTTTCGTCGAATACACCAACGCAAGTAATCCTAACTTTTGCGTGACCATGCTTACCGGATTTACTTCGTTCTGTAGATTTTATAACGCACGGTTCGTCGTCCACCATAATATAATTCCCAGCTTTTAATTTTTGAACTTCTTCTCGTCTTATTGAAATACTTACCACCATTAAAACGTAATTAGAGTTTACAGATATATTGATTAAAAGATATTAATATTATTGAATTTTTATATTTTTATTTACGCAAAAATCAAAAATTTTGATACTTCTATTGTCAATTATAATATTCTTAGAGTATTTATTTTTTTCTTAAAATAGCTAAAGATTTCATAATTCTTTTTTAAGAATTAGTCAGCCCAATTAAAAAAAGCGCAAAAATTTACACTTCCTTTGAAGAATAGCACGAAAAATTCAAATAAGTAAAAATATATTATTTTTTGAAGATAAATATTATAAGAAAACAGAAAAAATATTGGTTATAGAGTAAAAAATATGGTTTTAGAAAATCTTGGACGAAGTTTAGACAAGGCAATTAGGCGAATAAGAAGATTACCTAAGATAGATAAGGATGCCATTAATGCGTTAATTCAAGATCTTCAGAGAGCTCTTCTTAGTGCTGATGTTAAGGTGGAATTAGTTTTTGAAATGACCGAAAATATCAAGAAAGAAGCAATGAATACCAAACTTCAAAAAGCTAAACGAAGAGACTTCATAATTAAGTTAATTCACGACGAATTAATTGATACTTTAGGAGGAAAAAAAGCACCTATTAGAATTAAAACCGGAAAAAAGAATGTATTACTTTTAGTTGGTATACAAGGTTCTGGTAAGACCACTACAGTTGGAAAATTATCCCATTATTATAAAAGTAAAGGATATAAAGTAGCTGCGTTAACCACCGATACATGGAGACCTGGTGCATACGAACAACTTCAACAGCTAACTAAACAAATAGGTGTAGAATGTTATGGTAATCCCAAGGAAAAAAATGCGATAAAAATTGCAGTTAGGCAAACGAAGAAAGCAATCAACGACGGAAACGATTTGATTATTGTAGATACGGCAGGAAGACATAAGGAGGAGAAAGAGCTCATGAAAGAAATGCAGAAGATTGAAAAATCACTCAAACCAAACGAAGTGATTCTTGTTATCGATGGAACATTAGGTCAGCAAGCATACATACAAGCCGAAGAATTTTCTAGAGCAACAAATCTGGGATCGATTATTGTTACTAAATTAGATGGAACGGCTAAAGGTGGTGGTGCGTTATCTGCCTGTGCTGCAACCGAAGTCCCCATTAGATTTATTGGTGTTGGTGAAAAAATAAATCAACTTGAAGAATTTGAACCCACAGATTTTGTAGGCACGCTATTAGGCATTCCAAATCTAGATGCGTTAGTTCAGAAAGTACAAGACGCAGAAGCAATGCCAGATCCTGAGACCGTAAAAAGAATGATGCATGGAAAGTTCACCTTAGAGGATCTTTACATGCAATTGAAATCTATAAAAAAAGTAGGTAAATTCAAACAAATTTTAGCGATGATGGGAGGTGGAAACATTCCAGACGCTCTGAAAGACGACGCTAAGAAGAATATAGATAAATGGGAAGTTGTATTGAACTCTATGACGCAAGAAGAAAAAGAAAATCCCAAAATAATTAAGAAAACAAGAAAGCGAAGAATTGCTATAGGTTCTGGAACGGATTATTCGGTGATTAACAAAATGCTCGATCAATATAATCAAATGAAAAAGATGATGAAAAGATTTATGCAACTCAGACAAAAAGGTGCAAAAGGTATGGCAGGAATGCCCGGAATGGGAAAAGGTGCCGCAGCCTTTATGGATAAATTAGGAAAAGATTTTAAATTTTAAATAACCCAATTGGTTCATCGATTTGGTAAATTTCCTATTAATATATGATAAAACTATTGTTTATGAAAAAAATGATATCGATAAGGGAAAAACTCCTCCGTTAATATACGAAATTTGTTCTTGCTTAAGGGAAGCGTTTTGTTTATCTTATGCGATACGAAAAAATAATAATATTTACCTTTATTTCAAAGATACAAGTGGCTTAATAAAATTTCAAGGCAATAAACTGAAATATTTAGGTCCTGACGAGCGCTCCCAAGCTCTGCTACTCCTTAAGGCACAAAATAAAATTAAAGTGGCAAAATTACAAGAAAGTAATGGCTGGATAAAATCCACTCCCGGTATTTATGTTAAAAAGTGTAAAAACATATTATCCTTCGTACAGAGTGAAATGTGTGATCCTAACGAAGTTAAGTTATTTATTATTCATAACCAGTTAGCTTCTACGCTAATAGAGCTCCAAAATTTTAAGAATAACAATTTTTTCTATACTCCGAAGACCTTATCATTTATAATGTCTAAAAACGATCTTAACTTAGAGGTGTTCTTAGAGCTTACAAATTATCACGAGATAAATGTCATCAGATTCGGTTCCGTTAAGAAACTCAACGATCAAATTTTATTACTAAATTTTATAAAAGATAGAATTTCTGAGGTGAGGGTTAAAAATAATATTACTTAAAAATGCAAAAATTTACTCGGATGGAATAGTTCGGAAGGGAATGATTTTAATTAGAAATGGAATTATTGAAAAGATTACCTACACTCCTTCGAACGATGATTTAGCAATTTATTCTAAAGAAAACGAAGATAATATCGTTATAGATTGCGAAAATAAATTAGTGTTACCCGGAATTATCGATGTTCATTCTCATATAAGAGATTTAAATCAAACCCGAAAGGAAACTTTTGAAACCGGAACTCAAGCGGCTGCATCTTCTGGTATCACCACCGTATTTACAATGCCGAATACGGATCCCCCGGCGATTGACTCAAGGACTATAGAAAAATGGATGAGCAAAGCTAAGGACCATATCCGGGTTAATGTGGGATTTATAGCTGGAGTACCCTTAGGAATTAATCCAGAAGAAATGAAGAAAATTATAAAACAAGGAGTTATCGGATTTAAGATTTACCCTCATTCTCCGTTAAACGAACTCGATTGGACAAATCCTATAAATTTTCAAATTTTACTCAATTATTCTTCTATTTATCAATTTCCTATTTTTATCCATCCTTCGTGGCCAATTCCTACCGATGTTCAGAAAAATGTTTACAAGAAATATGTGTTAAAAGGTGAGAGCCTACTCGATTTTCACGACGAATTAAATCCGTCAAGCGCTGAAGTAGAATATGTAAAATTTGTAATCAAGAATTATGAGGATTTTATTAAAAAAAATAATCTTAAGCACCAAAAATATCCAATAATCCATTTCTGCCATGTAAGTTCGCGAGAAACTTATACAATTATACAAAATATATATAAAACAAAAGAATACTGGAAGTTAACGTTTGAAGTAACACCCCATCATCTTCTTTTATCAAAAGAAATAACATTAAAAAATCCAAACTTCGCTAAAGTATTACCTCCTTTAAGAGATTCATCTCATTCAAATTATTTATTTTCTGAATTAAAAAATGAAAAGATCAACATAATTGCTACTGATCACGCCCCTCACACAATTCAAGAGAAATCTCAAGATTTTTTCTCTGCTCCTTCTGGTTTTCCTGGATTTGAAACGTATCCGCTTCTATTATTAAATAAAGTAGTTAACTATGAGTTGTCTTTAGAAAATTTTGTGAGAGTGTCCTCAGAAAACCCCGCTAAAGTATTCGGTTTAAAAAACAAAGGATTTATCAAAGAAGGCTACGATGCTGATTTGTATATCGTAGATAAAATTTCGGAATATAGCATTAAATCAGTTCTATTCAAAACAAAAGCTAAGTTCTCACCGTTTGAAAATTTTAAAACCAAAATCCAAATTTGGAAGGTTTTTTTAAAAGGAAAAGAGCTTCTCAAAGATTTGGAAACAGAGCATTCGAAACCTCTTGGAAAAATTATAAGAAAAATCGTTTAAGAAGGTATATAAAATTTTTAATCAATTAATATATAAAGCACTCGAAATATAGTAACACGATGACTGAAGGAGAATTATTCACTATAGAAGATGGAAGGAAGCTCATAAAATTTGCCAGAGAAAATATAGAATATTATCTGAAAAACAATCGTAGAATGCCCGTACCTAAAGAATTGAGAGAGCAGTATTCAAATAAGTATGGGGCATTTGTGACGCTAAACACTTATTCTGAGAAGGAAACTCAATTAAGGGGATGTATCGGGTATATAGAACCAAAATATTCTTTATATGATGTCATCCATAAGGTTTCGATAAGTTCAGCAATTGAAGATCCACGCTTCCCTTCGGTTTCTTTGGAAGAATTAAAGAACATTGCGATTGAGATCTCGATTCTTACTCCACCTGAGCTTTTAGAGGTCGATAAACCTAGTGAATATTTAGAAAAAATTAAAATAGGAAGAGATGGACTTATCGCCGAAAAAGGAATAAGAAGAGGTTTACTTTTACCCCAAGTTCCTGTTGATCACGATCGAAATTGGGATGTGAAGACTTTTCTCTCTCACACGTGTCAAAAAGCCTGGCTTCATTCAGATGCATGGAAAGAAAAAGATACTAAAATATATTCTTTTCGAGCAATTATTTTTGAAGAAATAGAGCCCAAGGGGGAAATCAAGAGGAAATACATAGGAAAAGAAGATAATAACTGAAATTTGGCGAAACCGCCCTCTTTTTTTCATAAATTTGCCTAAATTTTCTAATAAAAAGGAGAAAATGTTATTTAAGACAAAAATCACGATTATTGTTATAGCTACAAATGCAAGGATTAAAATAATGGCTAATTTATTGGAAAACTTATCAATATTACTTTTACAGCTTGGATAATTCACCACAGATTGTTTTTTCTGAATTGAATTCCATTTTGTAAGTGTTGCGCGTCAATTTTCTATCGTTATGTCAAAATATTATAAAAATTCCGTATCCACTTACGCTATTATATTATTTCCCGTTATTTTAATCATTTTATATTTATTTTTTCGAATTCTTTAATTAATCTTTTTTAAATTATTACGAGTCTTTTTTATTAAATAGGGTATTATAATACTCATCAGTTTTAAAAATAATAAAATTCAGATAGTTCGTATAAGAATTATATAGAAATCTAATCATCAAAAAAGTTTAATAATATAATATATTCGCTTCTAATTCTAACATATTTCCTGATCGATATGTCTCAAATAATTTGTCCTGCCCTCACCTTTTTCAACGAAGATTATAGCTTTAATTTTAAAATCAATTCAATTTTATTTAGACATATTATGCTCAATGGTGCTAATGGTCTTTATCTACTTAGTCCTATCGGGGAGGGTTTATATATCGAAGATAAACTAGACGAAAAAGTACAGCTGATTAACACCGCTTACGAATCTACACGAAATAGAATTCCCATATTTATAGCTATTTACGGGAATGAAGTTGAAAAAGTGGTAAATCAAGTAGATAATCTATCGAAAAAGTTTGATAATTTAAATTATGTTTTAACACCTCCATTATCCAAAAAAATGGGAGAAGACTCATTAAAAAATTATTTTCGAGATATATTAAAAGCGCTCTCGGAAAAGATTACTATTTATATTCATAATAATCCAACTAAATTTTCTGGAAACGAGGTTAATCCAAATATCTTAAAAGAATTAAAGAACATATTAAATTTCAAGGGTTTCATCGATTCTTCAGACAAAATACATAATTATCAAGCAAATATCAAACTTCTAGATGAGAATTTCTCCTTTTTTTGTAGTAAGCAGTCACGATTCTCAACATTTACTCAAATGGTTCCTCAAGAATTAAACTCCTATACGGGAATTGTCCCAATTATTAATAATTTGGTAAATCTACCTCAGAAATTGTTAAACGCTTCAACGGAAGGAGATATTTTAAAACTACACGAACTCCAAGAAGAAATAAAAGATGTAAAGGTAAAAATATACGATAATAAAGTTGAAGAAGGTAAACAGCAAAGAGGGTTAAAATATGCGATAAAATATCTTTACAAAGATCTGATCTCAGAATCTCTTGAAAATCAAAATATTACCCTCCTTACTCAACAAAGAGAGTTAGATTCTATAACTAAGGAGAGAATAGAAGCTTCCGTAAATTATCTCTTAAATCAAAAATTAATTTACCAACTTTATTACTTGACTAAAGAAGAGATTTATCAGTTAGACGAAATCGTTAATTTTTTTTCTAATGTTCCCGTATTAAAAGAACAAGGTAAGATAAAGAAGATTATTGGGCCTTTTGATGGAAAACACAATACTATTTATAGAGTAAATTTTGAAAATTCTAATTTAATATTCAGATTTAAAACTTCTAAAACTGATAATTCAGAAATTTTAATAAAAGAAAAACTCCTCTTCCCTTTTCTTGACGGGTCCTTGTATCTATTTTCAACAAAATTTAAAGAAAAGGTTAATAAAATAAAGGAGAGTAAAGAAGGAAGCTATATCTTTAGCAAGAAAAACCCACCCATTATACCCGTTGCAAATCTTGTCTACTATGACGAATCCAAGACGATAATACCTTATGCCTATTCTGTTCAGAATTACCTTGAAGGAAATCCCTTAAATTCAATTTTCGAAGATTTTAACGAGGAGCCACGTAAAAAAAGTTCTCCAAAATTCGTCATTTTGTTTGAAAATCTTGGAGAATCTCTAGGTAGGCTTCACGAAATTAAATTCGATGGCTTCTACGAAGATATAACAGATATTGGATCCGAATCTAAAACTGAATGGAACGAAATCTTTAAGTCTCGCATAGATCAAGAATTAAAGTTAGCAAAGAAAAATGAGGTTGAGATGATCTCAGAGATTGAGAATTTTTTTACTAATAATGAATCTATTTTAGAAAATAAAGAACCCGTATTAATACACAAAGACTATCAAGCAAAAAATTTAATTATTCAAGAAAAACCTTCATCTTACAAAGTAAGTGGGATTATTGATTTTGACGAATGGCAAGTAGGAGTACGCGCTTTGGATTTTGTTAAAATGCGATATTGGCTAAAATACCATTTAAATCAAACAAATTTGATTGATGCTCTATATAATGGATATCAAAAAGTATATCAGAAAAAAATTGATCACAATTTCACCAAAAACATTAAATTTTATACCGTATATTGGTGTTTGAAAAAATTAAACGAAGCGAGTAAAATCCAAGATAAAAATGAGGAAACCGTAGTTCAATTAACTGATGAAGTAAATCCATTTAACCTGAAAAAAGAAATAAAAGAAATAATAAATGAAAAAACAGAAAATTAAAAATTAGAAATTGCTAATTTTTTGATTCAATAGTGTTTAAATTTTCAGCTATAAAGCACGCACGCAAGTAAAGTAAAACCCCAAGGAGCTTTAGCTCCCTCGTAGACCAAACTTTTAATATCCTCCGACGCTTCCTTCCCTGATTGTATATTGAATATTTTCCACGCAACATCGCCTATTGCATCTGTGTCTTCAATAATCTCTTTGAAATTCTCTTTAATTCCAGCCCAGAATACCATTTTTGCGTCTAATATCTCTTTCACTTCTGCTATATTAAGTAATTCTTGTTTTACTAAATTCTCCGTTATCTTGGAAAATCGCTCACCACCGAATTGTTTAGAAACTTCCTCCGGAGGTCCATTACTCCTATCGTATAAGAACACTAATCCAATTGCTCTCATCTTA
>WJKD01000630.1 GCA_014729315.1 Promethearchaeota archaeon
AAAAAAATCTAATTTCGTTTCCCATCACTGAATTTTGCATGCAATCCAAATTTGGCCCTTATAAGGAAGGACATTAAAAGAAAAAGAATCTCGAGTTACGATAAAACCGGAGCTAACGCCGATTTCTTTACGTTCCAAAATAAAGAGAAGCGAGAGATTTGCGATATTAACGGACCAGGGTGTATTAAACACATCTGGATGACGATGGCGTCCTCTGATTCTGCTTACCTAAGGAAGGTCGTCATTAGAATGTGGTGGGATAACGAGCAACACCCGTCTGTCGAAGTGCCTATCGGCGATTTTTTTGGAGTAGGCCACTCGAAAACGGTTAATTATTGGAGCTTACCGCTATCAATGGGTCCCGAAGATGGAAAAGGATTTAATTGCTTTTTTCCTATGCCATTCTCCGCGAGAGCAAAAGTCGAAATTGAAAACGAATCGGACTCACAATTTGTCTTGTATTTCTACATAGATTACGAAGAATATGAAAAATTTGGCGCCGAATACGGAAGATTTCACGCCTATTGGACCAGAAAGAATCCTTGTTTAGGTAGTAAAAAAAATAGAGAAATGTTTAGTAGAAAAAATCCAACACACGAAGAGGATTATCTTATCATGGAAGCGGAAGGACGAGGGCATTATGTTGGTTGCCACATTGACATTCACAACCTTAGAACAACGAAGAAAAAAGATTGGCCAGGTGAGGGCGACGATTATATAGAAATTGACGACGGTGAAATCAAGATATGGGGAACTGGCACCGAAGATTATTTCTGCGGAGCGTATTGCCCCACACAATATTATTGCTCTCCCTATTTTGGAATACCGCTTCCGGGTGGAAAAAATTGGAGTGGAAAAATTTCATATTACAGATATCACATCGAGGATCCGATTTATTTCAATAAAAATGTCAAAGTAAAAATCGAACACGGACACGCTAATCAGCGCTCTGATGATTGGTCTTCAACCGCGTATTGGTATCAGACAGAACCTCACAAAATCCTTCCATCGCTTTTGCCCGTTGAAGAAAGAATACCTAGCGAAGAACCAAAAGAAATCGTATAAAATGATTTCATGTATTAGTTTTTAATAATTTAATAATTTTTTTTTGGATTAATTTTGATATAGATATCAAGGTGCTTTTGCCAAAAATTTAGTTGAAATACTTCTAAAGACTTTTTCAATATTCTCTCCAGTTAAGGCAGAGGTCTGAAAATACTCTAAACCAAGGTCCTTTGTCAATCTACTAATATCTTTTTGCTCCACGCTTTCCAAATTGGTCAAATCGGACTTGTTACCAATTATAAATCCAAATAAATTATTATTTTTCCGGAGGTATCGCTTAATATCGTTATACCAATTGAGCAGATTATCAAACGATTTCTTATTAGTCAAGTCAAAAACTAAAGCAAAAACATCTGCGCCTTGATAATAATTACGCCTGAATAAATCAAATTTGCTTTGACCTCCGATGTCCCATATAGATAAGGTAATGCGCGAATCTTTAAAAATGAGTTTTTTCTCAGAGATGTTCACGCCTATTGTGGGAATATATATTCTGTTAAAAGCGTTATCAGTGTACTTAAGGACAATCGAGGTCTTTCCCACGCCAGGATCTCCAAGCACTATTAATTTCAAAATATAATCTTCGGGTGAAAAATCGTCGTGATGAATATGAGGAAAGGGTTCGAGTTCTTTCGCTTCTACTTCTCTTCTTTTAAGTTCTTCCAGAACTGCAAGAATTTTTTCGTAAAAACTAACAAAAGAAATGGATAAATTACTTATATCTTGCTTTGCTTTTTCGAACCTTTTTACATCCTTCTCAAGTTCGTTAAAAATTGATTCCAAATTTTTAACGTATTTGTAGAAGATTACATCATTAAACTCTCTGAATAATAAAACAACGGTGGAAAGACCGACATTACCTCTCTTTGTCTCATCTTCCCACTCTATAAATTTAATAATTGCTTTCAATTTAAGTGATGGAAAAGGAATAAATACTAATGAATCTGGGACATGTCCTTTCTCAGCAGTAAGGAGAGTTACAGATTTGATACATGCACTCGTTCTTATTTCTTCGTTTAACTCTGAAGGAAAATGAAAGTACGGTTTTGGTCCGTAAGATTCTTCTATCTTGCAATAAACTATTCCAGTTATTAATTTGTCTCCCATGACTTTAATCTCGGCGCAGATTTTAAATAATGTTTCTCAATTTCTTCAAGCATTATATTTTGGTCAATTAATTCGAAATAGAACTTAAGAGAAAGCATTAATTATTTTTCGTTTATCTCATATTCTTATTAGTAATCTAATAATCAAATTAATAGTTTTAAATTTTTATTTTTTGAATAGGTTACCTAAAATTAGTTTCTCTAAATTAAGTAAAAAGATTAAAGAATCAAAAAATGGTGTAATGAAATGGAAATATGGAATAAGATAAATTTAATTTCGGGTATATTGTTCTTGATTACCGGGTTACTTCATGTCATAACTCCGTTAATTTATAGTATTACATTTGAAGTTATTGGAATGATAATTTACGGTGTTATTTATTTGTGCTTAGGAATATTCGTCCTATTGCTAAAAAGGAATAATTTAATCAATATATTAAGCATAATATTAACCACAATTGGTGCAGTGTTAGCTACGATCGTTTTAATTATGAGCTTTAACTTTTACTTATTGATCATGCTCCTAATAGACCCAATAATAATAATATTAAGAATCTATATATATCTGCATAAATAAAAAACTTATAAAACTAATTCCTTTTTTTTTATGATAAAATAGGTTAATTTTAAATGATTTAAGTTAGTGAAAATCACCATGAAAAAGCTTACTTAGTTGAAAATTAATGAGATTTCAAAAAAAAAGAAATTATAAGTCATAGACGATATATTAAAATTTATTCTTAAATTTACACCAACAAATAAGACCTAAACATGATTATATGACTAATAAAAGTACTCAAAAAAATTCAATCGGCCAAATGCATCAATATAGGAGCGTGGAGAGTAAAAGACTGATATTATCTTTACTTATTACTTTAAGCGTGATGCTTTTAGAAATCGTAGGAGGGCTCTTAGTTAATAGTATAGCGTTAATAAGCGATGCAGGACACATGTTTACACACGCATTTGCTATAAGCATAAGCTTATTTGCAATTTATCTCGTAAAAAAGCCCCCATGTCATCATAGAACGTACGGTCTTTACAGGGCAGAAGTATTAGCAGCTTTTGTAAATGGATTATTTCTACTAATTATTGTAGGATTTATAATTTATGAAGCTTTCCTTCGACTTCTTAACCCCGTCTCGATTGATAGCATCTATATGTTTTACCTTGCAATTATTGGTTTAGCCGTTAATCTTGCGAGCATTTTATTATTACACACAACTAAAGAGTCAAGTTTGAATGTCAAGGGTGTTTTCGTGCACATGATTGGGGACGCCGCTTCTTCGGTTGGTATAGTGGTTGTTTCTATTGTTATTTTTTTCACTAATTGGTTTTTTTTAGATCCTCTGGTTAGTTTTGGAATTGCCATAGCGATTATTGTTTGGGCTATAGGGGTGTTAAAAGATTCAACGAGGATTCTGTTAGAAATGGCACCTGAGGGACTAAATGTACATGTTATCGAGGAAGATTTAAGACAAAATTTTGAAGATATAATGGATATCTTCGACTCGCATTTATGGACGATAACCTCGGAGATATTGGTTTTCTCCACACATATAAGATTAAAAGATAAAGTAAATCAAGACGAGTTTTTACCTAACCTAAATGACTACTTATTTGAAGAATATAATATTTTTGAAACTACTATACAAGTCACCTATACAGATTTAGTAAAAAGTTGTAAAATGTATTTAGAACCTTAATATTAAATTATGTAATCTAAAGATAATTACTTTTCAAATACTCTTTTAAATAATTGGAGTTAATTGATTCATTTGTAACTTCTTTGAGCAATTCATGAGAATTATAGAGTCCACCATATTGAAAAATTTTTTTTCTTAGGTCTTGGTGAAATTGTCGGAAGTTCCCTTGTTTGAAATCTGTATGCAATTCAAATCTTGATTTATGAATATGTGCCCATAATTGAGCAGCATAAATCGCTCCAAGAATATAACTTAAATTAGAAGTTAATTCACCTCTTGTTATATTTGGTAAATCCACAATATCTCTCTTAAATTCAAGAGGGGGAGAAATTCCCAACATATCTTCCATATCGGAATACCACCGATCTGCGAGATCTTGAACTTTCAAAGTACCATTGAATAGATCTCTTCCTATTTCAAATTGTAAAATATCATAGCATAAATATGAAACTTCGTCCCAACTACGATATTTCATGGAGTAGGAGGGTTGCGGCTCTCGTAGTTCCGATAGAAACGCGTTTAAAGGATAGTTCTTTAATTTTTTTGGGAAGAACTGTTGGAAAATTGGAAATAACCATTCCCAGAAATGGATGTTATGTCCTAAAAAATTTTGATATAGGATCCCAATTGCTTCAAAAATCGCAGGAGAAGAACAATATGCACTCCCAGATCTCCAGCTTCTGCGAGTCCACCAAATTCTTCCTTGAATATGAAGATAATGTCCGCACTCATGAAGAGCAACAAAGAGACCTTGAATGAGATTGTAACTATTAAGAGGAAATGTAATTCTTGTGTCGCCTGGCGTGATCTGGTACGTTTCTCCACCACTGTTATTAGGATTTTCAATCATTTCTCCAGAATCGAAATTAAATCCCAATTTTAAAAGTACGAGTTTAATCAATTTTAATTGTATCTTCTTGTTATAATACCCCTTAAAAATAGGAATATTGGAATAAATTGTAGATTTACAAGTGTTGACCCGATCGGTCTTAAAAGAATATCTATGTAGTATTGTTCTGATTAGAGGTTTGAGATTGCTGATCATACGATTTATGATTTCAGAAGTCAGACATGGTTGTTCAAGAGCAATTAATGTATCAAAAGAGTTCTCTCTCAAACTGATTTTTTGAGCGTATCGTTTTAATAATTTCAAAAGAGCTTCTATAGATGAATTAAAGCGATCTAGATTGTATAAATCAACGAAAGTTCCTTGAATTCCTTTTTGTAAATTTTTTGGAAAATTTGTAGAAATTTGATAATCTCTCTTCGCATTTCTAACGAGTCGTATTTGATTTTCGGTTAAATCTTTTTGAGCTTCTGCAGCTTTAATTATTTTTCCAAATTCATCAGATCTCAATTTTTCTTTAATTAAAGAAGCAAGCATGTGTGAGTAATTATATCTTGTTTTTTTAGGACGACAATAGGCGAAATCCCAATCAAGGGTTATTTTCATGTACCATAATTGTTCTAATCTTACTAAAAATGCTTTGAGTTTTTCAATTGGTTTCATTTATTTGTTAGGTTTTGGAATAGGTCGAATTGCTTCGCTTATTCTATTAAGTCTTAAAAATTATAAATATTTTATTTATAATTTGGAAAAATAATATCTCTAAATTCTGTTCTTATTAAAATATTTTTTGGATATTTTATTATCTTCTCGTTAAAAGATATTAATTTAGCACTAAAGATCCCCATTAATCTATGACCAACATATTTTTCTAAATAATTAATTTTAAATTTATTTCCATCGATATTCATAATGTGGTATAATATGGCTGAAAGATTACTTAAAAACTTAGTAAAAGGAATCCCCCACATTTCTATTAAAGTTCCTCTTTATTATACTAAGGCTCTAAAAGATACTCCGGGAAAACCGATGATAATCCGGCAAGCAGAAGGATTAAAGTCAACTCTGGAAAACTTACCGATAATTATCAGACCAGATGAGTTGATTGTTGGAACTTTTGACGAGGATATCCCCGTAGCAATTCCCAGACTCGAAGGGTCGGGATTTCGAATCATGAACGAACTTGAAACTCTGTCTGAAAGAGCTGTCAACCCTATCTTCGTAAAAGAAGACGATATACAAATATTAAGAGAAGAGTTGGCTCCTTATTATGAGAAGTTTAAAATTGATAATTACGCAAGAGAATTAGCGCCAGAAGGCGTATTTGAAGTTGGCTTTAGTGGAAGTTCGTATATTCCCACCGAAATAGGGGGAATTGCACACGCAGTAGTCGATTATCCGAGACTTCTTTCTAAAGGTTTAAAATATTATATGGTCGAAGCTCAAAAAAAAATCGATAAGTACCAGAATCGACTAAGCGTGGATCCGTCGGCAGACGATAAAGTTGCGTTTTATAAAGCTATGAAGATTATTTGCGAAGCAATGAGAGATTACGCTCACAAATACTCCAAAAGGGCAGAGAGAATGGCCAAGAGCGAAGCTAACGCAATAAGACGAAAAGAATTATTACAAATCGCTGCAACTTGTAAAAATATATCTGAAAATCCGCCTTACAATATACAAGAAGCAATTCAATTTGTATGGTTCATTCATATGGCACTTCACATCGAAAATTTTGAACACGGTATTTCCTTTGGCAGGATTGATCAATACCTTTATACTTATTTCAGGGGT
>WJKD01000631.1 GCA_014729315.1 Promethearchaeota archaeon
AAAATAGAGTGGGAACGCGTTGTACCTCGTCCAGAATCGCTCCGTTTGGATACAAGGCTAAAAACCCTTTTGGATCTTCCGTCGCAAAAGAGCGCATTTCCAGATCTTCGAGGGATACATATGCTTTATCCGGAAAAACATTTCTAACCAACGTAGACTTGCCGGATTGGCGCGGCCCGGTAATAGCCACTACCGGAAACCCGGAGCATAGTGATTTTAAACTTTTTTCAACATCACGCGGAATATACATGCAGCAATATACTCATTATTTAGCTGATTGTCAATTCAATTTACAATTAGCCAAAAACAATCAAATCCGCCGCCGAATTGATTTTCCCTTTTTCCATCTCAGTCAATGAATCCATCCGATCGAATTTAACCAAGAGTCTATTGCGTAATTCTATCTATCGCCCCCTGCGGGGGCTTTGTGTATGCATATTTCCATACCCCGGGCTAACACCCGAGGCTAAATCCCGCCGCCCCCTGGCAGGGGCTGATGCTTTGCGTTTTTTTATGCCCTGGCAGTCTACACAATCCGGCTGACCGCACATCTAAACCCTGTCATATTAACACCTGTTCTCTGCCCCCTGATCTCTGGCTTCTGATTTCTGATTTCTGATTTCTGGCTTCTGAACTCTGACCTCTGACCTCTGACTGCTGGCCTCTGACTGCTGACTTCTGACCTCTGGCTTCTGACCTCTGACCTCTGACTATTGTCCTCTGTCTTTTACTCATATTCCACCCCCAACTCAATAGCCGCCTGTCGTAAAGCCTTATCCATTGTCCACAGGAGACAATCCGATATCAATGCCGAGCCGAGAAGAGATATATCGACATATCCCAGCCCTTTACCCATGAATTGGTGCCGTTCGATCAAGATCAAGAGTTCTTCATGTGAAATGGTATTGACGTGAGGCAATGCCTGCAGCAAGGATAAAATCTGATTTCGATTCTTCAACGTTCCACAGGCCAATTCGTTGATGATAACCGGGTGACAGCAAACCCGGGTTTTATGTAAAAGATTTTGTAAACGAGGCTCTCCCAGCCGTAAATGCGAAATCCAAACAGAGGTATCAACCAGAACCATAACCACTGTTCTCGCTTTTACGTCTGTGAACGGGTTCAAGATCGGGTTCGGTAGCACCGAGTTTTGCCAGGCGCCTGGCGCTTTCCCGGGCGATCAGAGCCTCCAGTCCCATACGAACCAGGGATGTCTTTTCGGACAACCCGGTCAACTGTGCAGCCTTTTTAATCAATTCATCATCGATATTCAAAGTTGTTCGCATTTACACTCCTTGTGCACATAAAATACCTTATAATATGTATAAAATGTGCATACAAAGCAAAAATTTTTTATTCACTTTATATTTATCTACGCATCAATTCTACTGTCACAAAGCTGCCTAGTGAAGGTATCATCCTAGAAACAAAATCATCAAATCTACTTAACATTGGATAAAACGGCTTGGGTACCAAACTCCATGATTTTAGTCCCCCAGCGAGCCAATAACTAAAAGGCGTGTGGCGATTGATTGATTGAATAATTAACTCGGGAAAAAGCTGTTTAAATATCTCTCGATCACGATAAAAAATAATCCAAGCTAAAGCCCCGTTAGCACCAGATAGTGGTCCAGTCGTACTGAATTTCCAATTTTCTGCTTTGTGGTCAAAATATTCATGGTGAAAATACTTAAAAATAAAATAACTAAAAATACCGGGGTATTGATCTATAATAAAAATTCGACCTTTGGGCCGGAGACATCTTATGGCTTCAGAAAAAAAAAATTCAGCATCTGGAATATGATGTAAGGTGTTAAGCATAAAGATTACTTTTAATGAGTTGTTTTCAAAAGGCATATTCATAGCATCAACGCAAATATCTATATTAGAATAAGGTAAAATGTCGGTTGTAACAAGTTCAGGAACAATTTGTTTAGAAAATCCTACTCCTGAACCCAACTCAACTGCTTTTCCTGTTTTTTGACAGCGATTAAGACATTTTAAATATCCATAATAATATTTTATATATAATTCCTTTAAAGCTGATTTGTTAGTTATGAGAAATCGTAAACTATTTTCTCGCTCAACTTTATCAAGATTAGTCATCAAACTTTTCCTAAATATAAACGAAAAAAGCCAATCCAAGTCATACGAAAAAGTTGCAAACCGTCTCTGAATCTACTAATCTGAGTAGAACCATATGTGCGTGCTTTATATTGTATAGGGATATCCTGTACACCCAAGGCCAATTCTGAAGCTGCGAATAGCATTTCAAAATCTCCAAAGGGATCAAAATCTCCAAAATATTTACGCCATTCAACGATGCGTTCATAATCGTTTCGAGAAAACATTTTGGTTCCACATAAAGAATCCCCGATTTTTAAGCCTAGTATAACGCTAAGAATTTTTGCAAAAAAAATATTTCCAATTCTATTCAGAGGTCTCATTGCCTCTTTATCCATTTGATACACCAAGCGATTACCATTAATAAAATCACCGAATCCATTACAAAACGCATCATAATAGCGGTTCAGGTATTCAGGAGGCATGGTCAAATCAGCATCCAGAATAGTAATAATTTCATTTTCAGCTTTTTCAAATCCCATCCGTACAGCGTCGTATTTTCCCTTGCCATTTTGCTTAAAGGCCTTTAATGACAAGGGGCTATAACCTTTTATAATAATCTCTTGAATACGAACCCAAGTATCATCTTGAGAATTACCCTCTACAAAAATAACTTCAACCTTAGTGTTATTAAAATCAGGCAATCGCTCAATAGCATTTTTTATGTTACCTGCTTCGTTTCTGGCAGGAATAATAATAGAAAGGGAGGGATTGTCAGATAAGTTAATGATGGGACGTAGAAAAACAACCCAGACTAGGGATATATGTTTTATTAAAGGGATAACAGGAAAAATCTTGTTGATCATTTTTGAGAACAATGGTATTGGAAAAGGTAAATACACTGAGGGGCGTATTCGGACAATTTCATAGCCAGCCAAACTGGTAATATTACTTAAATCATGATGTGTGAGAAAAGTAGGAGGGAGTGGTCCAGATCGCAAGCCCAGGTGATCAGCAATTTTATATATAAACTTTATAAATGGATTATAAAGAACTAAAATTATTCTATCCGTTGATGAAATACATTTATTTAATTCTTTCAGTTCTTTTTCAATGTCAGAAGAATAACAAAAGTTACCATTATAAAGTAGAGCTGTTCTTTTAGATGTATCATTTTTCAAATCTTTTAGTTCGTTTACATTTTTTTTTACGGCTTTTTTCTTACATTCTATTGATTTGTAAAGTAATCCGGGATCATGCTGAAGGGGAGACACTTGGATACATGAATCGTAAAAGCGCGTAGTCGTGGTTATTTCTGCCCCAATTATTGAATATACATATCTTTTCCACCTGGGCGAATCCATTTTATAAAATAAATTGTTGGCCATACAGAGATACCCTTATATCATTTATTATTAAATGTATTAGAATTTTTTTGCAATTTTAATTATATGCTCAACAGAACCAATAAAAATTGGCTCTATCTGAATAATAAAGCCACGTTTTTGCGCTCGTTTTTGAATATTTAAGAGGAAAGCCTCCAGGTTTTTAACTCTTTTTGGATTTTTATCACCTTGAATATAAATAGCTTTATGATGCTCAAGTAGTTCAATCATATCAATTGGAATTCGTTCAAAATCTCTATATATTTTTTGATGCCAAATATGGTAATAGTAGAATTGTGGATATATTTGAGATAAGGATTTGGAAAATCGTCGATATGTAAATTCATCACCAAGGGCCGTAGCAAATTTTGAATCATAGGCACAATAATAATTAAATTAATCGTTCACAATTTTTTTATGTCAAAAAGCTATTACGTTTGTTCTGAGAACATTTTAGCATCTTTTATTTTTTTGGTACAAAATAAATTTAATCTTTTTATATTTTTCAATTATAAATACTACATGAAAACATACTTAAAATTAGGTTTTGTTTTGACTGTTGCAAAAAAGGTCAATCCGGCATATTTGATTAAAAACCTTCAACTCTTGCAAGAATAATATCCCCACCATCTATGATATAATCCAATCCTGGATTATTATCAATTGCCAAATGCTTTAACGAATTTATGGTTTTAATGTCATTACGAATCTCTGCATAATATAGACTCCTTCGAACTCTAAATTTAGAAAATAAAACAACATCATCTGAACATAAATTAATTTTACTTGGATTATAATTTTTCAGATTAAGTTTTCTAAAATTTTTATATAATATAAAATCTTTCAAAGGAAACGCATAAACGGGTTCATTCTGATTGATATCTAAATTTAACAATCTATATTGGAGAAGGCGATTAGTGATAAAATATGAATCATTACCGAAAAGAATTGCACCAGGAATTCTTTTCGGTAATTCGCGTACCTGGAATAGGGTTACTAAAGCTAGTAACATGCCGATTGCTAAATATGCACATTTTGTTTTTAATCTATTAGCAATCCAATTATATATAATATAAATAAAATACGCTGATGAGAGTGCTAGAGAAACAGTAAAAGGTAAAATATAACGACTATGCAGAGGCAGTGTCCGGATTAATGGAGAGATACTTGTTACTGAATAACTATATAACATGAATAATATAATTGCACCACACAGTATTGAAAAAAGCCACCAATCCTTCTTTTTAATTGAAATAGCGAACCCTATAAAACCCAAAATCGAGAAAAACTTTCCTGAAAATGATCCAAGTAAGATACGAAGTGGATGAAAAACATATTGCTTAAAAGAAATTGGATGCATATACTTCGACCACCCGCTTGTTGCATAAAAAATTATTTTAAACCGACTAAAAGGATCACCCACCATAATCCAAAAATAAATAATTTCAATAATTAAAAAAATTAAAAAGAAAAATAAAAAGATAATTGTATGTTTTAATGAGCGATACCTTATAATTTCATAGATCGGAATACATACCAGAAAAATAAGACCAGTGAAGCGAACCATGTAACCATAGAACCCCAAAAAGGCAGATAATACGATAAATAAACCAATAAAATGTTTACTTTTTCGCCTTGCCAAATAAAAAAAAGTAAATGCCAACAAACAAAACGAAAAACACAATGCATCTGGTAATAGATTAGAAGTAGTTTTTAGTATTAGGGAAGACGAAGAGGCGATTGTGACGCTGAAAGTCGCAACAAAAATTCCACGAGTCTTATAAGCAACAAAATAAATTGAAAAAATTAGTAATAAATAACAAAAAAGAGAACTAGCATAATATGAAAAAATATTAAATCCAATCACTTTTTGAAAAAATAAAATTGGTGCAAATAACCCTGTTCGATAAGATATCTGACTATGCGCACTTTTCAACATTGAGGAAGAGTATGATTTTGCTAAAGAAAAATATGAAGTGTCGTCGGATTGAAGAGGAGCTTCTAAAAAAATTAAACGCAAAAAAATACTTGCTAAAATAATAAGAAGAAAAAATGAAAAGCTACATCGATTCATTTTAAAGTTTATATAATGATTTTTAGTCATATAAAATTCCTTAAATTACCACTAGCAATTCGCATTTTTTCAACGATTTAATATGAGGCGTAAGTTGGATAGCACCTTTTCTTTCTAATTCGAATATGCGAATATGATTATCCAATTATTTTTTTTATATTCATACTTTGAGGTGCATATAGGTTTCGCTGTTATATAAAGTCTTTTTTATTTAAACATAAGATCTTTTTTATCATATATTAATGGATTAACGACATTTAAAATCTCTGCTGTACGTCCCTTGAAATTCTTCCCTCGTCGCCTGCCCGCTCTGCGAGATTCCCTCCGCCTTGAACACCTTGATCAGGGTTAAAGCCAAAATCTTTACATCGAGCCAAAACGATAGATGATCCACATACCAGACATCCAGCTCAAGGCTCTTTTGCCAGGAGATATCATTGCGCCCGCTGATCTGCGCCAGTCCGGTAATCCCCGGCCGCACCTCGTGACGACGCGCCTGTTCGGGTGTATAACGCTCCAGATACTGCACCAGCAACGGCCGCGGACCCACCAGACTCATGTCGCCCTTGAGCACGTTATACAATTCCGGCAGCTCGTCAAGACTGGTTTTACGCAAGAACCGCCCTAACAAGTGTAAACGTTTTGAATCCGGTAACAGATCGCCGGTTTTATCGCGCTTTTCGCTCATAGTGCGAAATTTATACAGGGTAAAAATATTGCCATGTAATCCAGGACGTTTTTGCCTGAAAATGACCGGATGCCCCAGAGTCAGCCAGATCATAGCATAGATGATAAGAAATAGAGGCAGGGTAAATACCAGACCCCAAAAGGCAACAAGTAAATCGAAAAGAGGTTTAATTTGTTGTTGATAATTCAATTTTGAAATTTAAATGTTATGGATCAGCAGATAAATTAAAAAAGCGCATCCTCTGGTTTAAATATCTAGGCAACGATAAATCAAACCCCTTGATACGCTTTGTATAATAAAAAAGTAGAAAGCTGGTAGAGTTCCAAAAAGTTTACATTCTAACATAGAATGACTT
>WJKD01000632.1 GCA_014729315.1 Promethearchaeota archaeon
CCATAATTCCCAACGCAGTGATGATAAAATCGTCGAATAGGCTTCCCAATGCGTAAGATAAGTGTGTCTTGGTTCCGTATTTTGTTTCTTTTATTTCTTCGTTATTTATAATATCGTTCATATTCAATGCGTTTTGTAGAAAATAAAGTTACTATTAATTAAATCCTAAGCTATTTAATATTAATCTTGCGTAAAATTGAATATAAATTTAATAATGGCGGAAATGCTGAATAATATTAACAATACATAGTTATATTAAAATAACAATTTCACTAATATTCGCTATATTAACACGACTCGTTTTACAAGATATATTATAGATTCATCTTATCGATTTGGCTCTTAATTGTGTTTACCCTTTCGGGGGTTAAATCGTAGAATTTCCATAATAAAAGAAATCCAATTAAGAAAAATAATATTGGTATCAAAGCCATAATTATTCGAATTCCAAACAATGCTAAAGGCGTCTGAGTCTCTGCTCCCGGTCTGAAATTAGTTAATTCGTGGATTAAGGCAAATGCTATTGCTTGAATTACGATCGATAATCGTCCAATAAAGGTACGAATCCCGAAATAGGTGCCTTCTTGTCGAGTTCCTGTTTTAGATACGATTTCGTCAATGACATCAGAAAAAGTCGGATACATTAGAGTCCATACCGATCCAGTGCAAATTCCTAAAGTGAAAGCGAAAATGACTACAATAAGTAATTCGGAAACGAATAAGAATGGAATTAGCGCGATTGCTGTGAGGAGACATCCCCAGATATACATTTTACGATTTCCAAATTTTCGACTCAATATCACCCACAAGGGAACAGAAAGAAGGACGCCCACTAAAAACGCAGCTAATACAAAGATCTCCATCTCTGCTTCCATTTTCAATATATATCTCACTAAATAATAAACAGAACTTAACATGAAAACCATTAAAATAATCGTGGCCAAATAAGCGACTAAATATATTATGAAATTCTTTTGCTTAAGAGCAAATTTCATCGTCTTGATAAACGATTTTGTTTCTTCTTGTTGTTGTTCGGCTATTAGCGATTTCTCGATTAGCTCTTGATCTTCCCTCATACCAGGAACCATTAACAATGCGCAAATCAGAGCAATAACGGTAACTATTATCGCCGCGTAAATGTAAGATTCCTTCACGCCGTACGTAATAAACAGTGGCGGCAATAGCATTCCAAAAGCCATTCCTAAGAGCCCCAGAATTGTGGTTATTCCCCCTACTTTAGTTCTTTCCTTGTGTGATCTAAACTTATCTGGATATAGCGCAAGCCAATTCGTCATCCAAAAAGAAAAGAATAAATCAAAAATACATATTGTAATTAATAACCACAAGAAAATTCCGATAGTCGACGAAAAAGGAACTGAAAAGATAAAGAAATATACGATAGCCAGAGGAAATGCTGAAACCAGAAACCATGGAAAGCGCCGACCCCATCTTTTGGTCAAGCGAGTACTTCTATCCGATAAAAAACCCGCTAAGGGGTCGTTGACCATGTTCCAAAGTCCATATAAGAAGAAGGCTACGCCTATTAATATGATAGGCAATAAGAGCTCGTCCTCATAAAAGCCAATAATGCGAATAGTAAACGCCGCTGTTAAGAAATTATCAAAAAATCCACCTAAACTATAAGAAAGGTGGACAAATGTAGAATACCTAGCTTTTTCTTGATTGCTTATTTGAGCCATCTAATTCCCAATTATAATTATTAATTTGTAGAATTAACAATTAAACTTAGACTTTTTACTATTTAAAACTTTAAGCAAAAGAAACTATTCCTAATTCATATAAAAAATTGGAAAAGAGAATGTTAAAAGAAGTTTTAAGCACATATATATTTTTGAAATCTGTATCACAATTTGATGTTGGTTTCTTTCTAACTCAGTAAATAAAATTTTGAAACCATCAGTAATCACTTATTCTATGACTATTGTAGGACTAGTTTTGTATTTTTCCAGAGCATCCTCGTCTAGCTGAATTCCCCAGCCTGGTCCTTTAGGAACTTTAGCCGTACCATTACTATAATCGATGGGATCAACGATTAGATCGTCTTCCATCATTTCTTGACCAAATAATTCTGTAGCATGATCTATATCAAAATATCTTGCTGCGTGGAAATGAATATGCATAGCCGAAGCAATCCCTAAGGGTTGATTGTGCAAAACAACTCCA
>WJKD01000633.1 GCA_014729315.1 Promethearchaeota archaeon
AATAATGGTAAAAGAAATAGAAGTAGAACCAGTCACTCGATTAGAGGGACACGGCGGATTACGATTAGTGTTAGGAGACGATGGAAAAGTTAAGGACGTTCAATTCAATATTACCACTACGCGATTTTTTGAGAAATTCGTAGAAGGTCGATATTGTGAACACGTCCCCAGAATTACCCCGAGAATTTGTGGAATTTGTCCGATCCCCCATCACATCACCCCTACGAAAGCCGTAGAGGACGCATGGGGAGTAGAGATTCCGGAACCCGCGAGAAAGCTCAGACAATTAATCATGAATGCGAAGCAATATTCTTCACATCTTTTACATTTCTACGCTTTAGCAGCACCGGATTTCCTTTTAGGGCCGATGGCCGATCCTAAACTTAGAAATGTGGTTCATGTAATTAATAAGATGCCCGATGTGGGGAAGATGGCTTTGAAGATGATGGATTTCGGTCAGAAACTCTGCGCAGAAATCGGCGGGAAATCAGTTCATCCGATCTCCGCGATAGTTGGTGGAATGAAGAAACCAATGGACGAAGACGCACGAGATAAATTCCTAAAACAAATTGATGAGCAAATTGAATTTACTAAAAAGACCGTTGATATCGGCTTAAAAGTGGTTGAAGATTATTGGGATGTCGTAGCTAACGTCGGAGTTGTTCCAACACATTATTTGGGAATGACCAAAGACGGAGTTCATGATATCTATGAAGGCGACTTAAGAATAGTCACTCCTGAAGGAGAAAAGATAGATTATGATGTTCACGATTATCGTGACGCTTTAGGAGAACATATTCCAAAGCACTCTTACGCAACTCACATGTATTATAAGCCGGCAGGATATCCGGAAGGAATCTACAGAGCCAATACGTTGGCAATGATTAACGCCGCCGATAAGATGGCAACACCGCTCGCACAAGATGCGTTAGAAGCTTTCCGAGAGAAAGTTGGTGCGGTTTCCCATCATACATTTGCATATCACTGGGCTCGATTAATTGAAACCGTAGAAGCAATTGAGAACATCAAGACGTTGCTTGAGGATCCTGATATCGTCAATCCGGATTGTAAGACACTCGATGTCGAACCAAGAGAAGGGATGGGCGTTGGTGTCACGGAAGCTCCGCGAGGAATTCTGTTATACAACATCTGGTCTGACAATGAAGGGATCTGTAAGAAGTTAAACCTCTTAGTCGCGACGAACCATAATATCGCAGGCATTGAAAAGTCATTAATGCACACCGCGAAGCAAGTATTTGAAGATAAGGCCTTAGAAGGATTAGAATTACCCGATCCTTGGATTGAATAAAAAAACTAACAAAATACAAAATAAACTAAAAGTGATTATAAAATGAGTGAGGATGAAGTACCAGAAGGAGTAGTAAATCTTTTAGAAATGATAGTCCGCTGTTATGACTGCTGACTATCATGCGCTGCTCACATCACAGTTGTTGATGAGGATGGCGAAGAGATTTACTCTCGTGAGATGAATGTTGGCTTAGGATGAAATATCCAATATAAATACTAGATTGGATATGACTACCCACGCAAGGGTTAAAGCCAATAAATTAGAAACAAAATAAATCTAAAAAAAACAAAAAATTGCAAGTGAAAAAAATTATGGTTATGGATTTTGAATTTAGAAAACAAGTGATGGATTATCATCAAGGATCTGAAGTAATCAAATACTGCTATCAATGTAGTCGATGCACCGATAATTGTCCGGTATCATATGTTACCGATGATTTTTATACCATCAAATATGATCCAAGGGAAAATATTTTAAACTCCTTATTAGGTTATAAGGAAAATATTTTTAAAAGCGATCCGATGACAATCTGGGGTTGTACAGTCTGTGATACTTGTGATGAGGTTTGCCCTCAAAGCATTGAATTGACAGAGGTATTTACATTTCTTAAAAATGAATCTATTAAGAATGGTACCGCACCAGATTTCTTTTATCAGCAAGCAAAACTTGTACATGATGAGGGGAAAGCTATCCCGATGCAATCTGCTATCGAACGAAGACGACAAGGAATGGGATTACCGGATATAATGGAGCCAAATGTTGATGAAATAAAGAACCTAATGAGTAATATGGGTGT
>WJKD01000634.1 GCA_014729315.1 Promethearchaeota archaeon
ATTGCTTGATAAGTAATATCTCAAATAACTCGAGCCTGCAGAGGCATTCCCCTGATTTTTAACAGTGCACGAAACTGAAATTGATGAACCTGCATTTATTGTCGTTGGCGTTGCATATTGATTCTGAACAACTAAATCTGGTTTAGAGGGTTCTGTAACAGTGATTTGTTTGTAACTTATGTTATTATTTTCATCACTTTCTGTTACTTGGTGATTGGCGTCTGCATAGAATAAAATATACCATGTTCCTGTGGATGTATTTGAAGGTATTGTCAATGTTGTATTTTCTGAGCTTGTCCCTCCACTGGATAAATTATATACATAATCATATCCCAGTTCATTATCACCTGAACCGTAGGATGTGTTACTTGATAAGTAATATCTCAAATAACTTGAGCCTGCAGAGGCATTTCCCTGATTTTTAACAGTGCACGAAACTGAAATTGACGAACCCGCATTTATTGTCGTTGGACTTGCATTTTGATTTTCTACTATTAAATCCGGTGCTTGATTGTTTACAATAGTATAAGATTTTGTGTCTTTAAAAAGTACATTATTCGGTGCTGGTCTGTTAATATCTTCATACCAGAATTCGACAGTATACTGACCTTTTGTAGTTGAATTTGTGATTGTGTACGAATTAAATTTCCAATGAGTATTCCAATTATTCGTTACAATATTGAAAGTTTTTCCAATTCCATTGACAGTTGTTAAAGGTCTCTTATCATCTGAGAAATTATAATTGCCACTGCTTTGACCATCAGGATAATATGCATATTTCTTGGTACCATCCGGCCAGGTTATTCTTACGTAATTATAAACAGTATAGCCATCTCCTGCTGTGAGATTAATATGAGAATTAATTGTTTCACCCGGTGCAAATGTACTTGTTTTTTGTCCGTTTTTTGTGAAATATAGTTCTCCGCTCACTGTTTTTCCAAAATCGGTAATGGCTTTGCTATCGGTTGGAATATTGTTCAGCATTCCTGACGGCAACCAAATGACTGTCGGTGAAATTGGATCTCCTCCGCTCAGTTTATAGCCGCGATTAGTATAAACACTTTCATTAGTAAAAGATCGCTTTTTATTTTCTTGGATTAAATATATAGTATTGTCATTCTGTTGTTGACAAATGAGCCCATCTGAAATTATTTTAGAGCCTTTGAAATATTGTTCAAGTTCTGCATTAGTTTTAGTTTGGTAATTCCCATATAGGGGTGCCAATTTGGAATATGTAGTCCAATCAACAATATGGTGTAATGTATTGTTTTTCAGAAAGTATATATCTGGCGCGGTGCCTTTTACGATTATTTCGTCGTTAGGATTTAAATTTCTATTGGCATTTATAAAACCGGGAACGCTGTACCTATCATAATAATGATCAGAAGGATCATAATAATGATCTCGAATCCATTGAGTGTCTTTTCCATACGTTGATGGCCAATAACCAGGTGAATATCCTTCCATATTTGACTTCCGCAATTCAAAGTGTAAATGAGCAACATATTCATTATTATGACCCTTACCTATGGTACCAATTTGTTCCCTGCGTGCTACCTCGCCACTGCTTTTCTCTATTTTATGCAAATGTGCATATTGTGAGAAAAGAAATGTGCCGTCCTGTAATTTGTGTTTAATTAGGATTACATTTCCCCAACCATTTCCCAAATTACCAGCGTAAATGATATAACCTTTTGAAACAGAATAAACAGGTTGGTAAAGATCAGTATCTCCTCCTCCAGTTCCATTCCAATCTTCGCCTGTATGATTCAAGTAATTTGGATCCGTTACATCATAAGCAACATACCAGCCAGAATAAGTATTACCGTTCCAAGATAAATACGAACCTTCTCCATTCTCGTCGCCTACAGGAAAATCAAAACCATCAGAAATAGGAACTTCTTGAATGGAATAATTTACTAAATAACTTTCAAATATATTTTTAAATATCAAAATATCCTTAATATCTGGATTAAATTCAAAAAGGATTGCCGTAGCTCGATTCTGTGGTTGTATCGTTAATACCTCGTCTGAACTTAAAATTTGCATTGGCGGTTGTAGTCCAGGATTTCGGGCATTATAACTCTTAGTTAACTCAAAAGCTAAGCTGATAATTTGATTAAAGAATCCCTTATACTTGTCATCTCCCTGATTATAACTAACGGCATAGTCCAATGCTGACTGCTTTATGTTGTTTGGCTCATCAATTAGAGAATGAGCTATTTGAAGCATTGTAATTAAGACTCGTGGATTAATACAATTTTTAGAATTATAGTCCGGATTTTTATACTTACTTGAAGCATGGTATATAATTTCCGCAGGACTAGATTCTCTTGCTAATTTGTTTTTAGTTATTTTATAATCATAAAAATATGAATCAATATCATATGAAAAATCGAATTTCTGCCATAGATTTTTATCTTTTAATCCACTATTTCGAGATTCCAAAAATGCTTGAATTTGGTCCAATGTCATGGAATTTCCTTTAATAAACTCCTCATCTGATATAATATAAGTAGGATCGAAATTCTGAGCGATAATCATTGTACTGCAAAAGAGTATCAAAAAAAGAATTGAAAAGGAGATTACCTTAATGTTTGACCTCATGATTAATCCTTTCTAATTTAAATTCTAATTTTTTTATGCATTCTTCAGTTATATCTTGGATAGTTATATACAATCGAAGCTTCTTGGTAGCCAGCCGCGAAGGACTTTGGTTTGGTATAGGCGTTGAGAGCACCTCCTTTTAGTTTTATAAAGTATAATAAATCATGAAATAAATTTCAATAACCACAACATTGCAACAACCTTGTGGTTCATTTGCAAATCCCAAAATCATGAGTGAAGATACGGAAGATTTCTCAGCGCGCTTATAAGAAGCCATACAGAATTTAATAAATTGATTTGGCAACGCTTTTTAAATTTCAATTAATATAAATTACTTAAAGAAAAATAGCTGCGTTTCAAGGTGGGATATCGAATGATCAAATGTAAGAAATTAATCGCAAAAAGTCAACAAAAAAATAATCTTGATTTAATATTTATTGGGTGCCAGCTTTTATTTTAGATTCTTTTAATAAAAATAAACCCCAAAAAATCATTGACAATCTCAATTATTTTAAATATATTAGAAACTCTGAAAACAACCCCGCCCCTGTAGCTCAGAGGATAGAGCAGTGGTTTCCTAAACCATGTGCCGCAGGTTCGATTCCTGCCAGGGGCACGATGAAAAAGCCTCTAAGGCGGTGAGATACTTAGGGGCTTTGTAATTATAACTTTTGTTTCGTATATTTTATCAACCCAAAATAAAACCCGAGGTGCAAAATGAATAGCAAATGGCTATTACTGATAATCGGTTTCTGTATGATTTTGATGTCCGGCTGGCTGATTGCCGGTGAAAACGAAACTGACAAAGCCAGGCGAATGGAGTGGTGGCGGGACGCGCGTTTCGGCATGTTTATTCACTGGGGGCTCTATGCCGTGCCCGCCGGAGAATGGCAGGGAGAAACGGACCATGCGGAATGGATCCGAACGACGGCGCAGATACCCATCGATGTTTATGATCAGTTTGTCGATCAGTTCAATCCCGTGAAATTCGATGCCGATGCATGGGTTCGGCTGGCGAAAGACGCGGGTATGAAATATATTGTCATTACATCAAAGCATCACGACGGTTTTTGCCTGTTCGATTCGAAATATACTGATTTTGATATCATGTCCACGCCGTTTCAGCGGGATATCATGAAAGAACTTGCCGACGCGAGCCGCAGGCACGGGCTGCAAATATGCTGGTACCATTCGATTATGGACTGGCATCATCCGGATTATCTGCCACGGCGGGAGTGGGAGACTGACCGCTCTGCAGAAGGCGCGGATTTTGATCGTTACGTTCGGTACATGAAGAACCAGTTGGCGGAGCTGGTCACGAATTACGGCAGGATAGGCGTGCTCTGGTTCGATGGCGAATGGGAAACGACCTGGAATCGCACCCGGGGGCAGGATTTATATCAGTACGTCCGGGGATTGCAGGATGATATTATCATCAACAATCGGGTCGGTGCAGGCAGATCGGGAATGGAGGGCATGACCAAAGGCACCGGATTCGCCGGTGATTTCGGCACGCCGGAGCAGCAGATCCCTGCCACCGGATTGCCCGGGGTGGATTGGGAAACCTGTATGACCATGAACGATCACTGGGGCTATAACAAAAACGATCACAACTGGAAATCCACGCGTGAGTTGCTGCGCAAGTTGGCTGATATTGCCTCTAAAGGCGGAAATTTTCTGCTGAATGTCGGTCCTACCGCAGAAGGCTTATTGCCGCAAGCCAGCGCAGATCGCCTGCGGCAAATGGGCGCCTGGATGAAAATCAACGGGGAAGCTATTTACGGAACGCACGCCAGTCCGTTCCGGGAGCTCCAATGGGGACGCTGCACCCAAAAGCCGGTCGAAGGCGGCACGCGGCTGTACCTGCATGTATTTGATTATCCTCAAGATAGCCGGTTGATTGTGCCGGGTATCTATAATCGCCCCCGGCAGGCATATTTACTGGCAGACGCCCGAAAGCAGCCCCTGCCGGTGAAGCGCTATGACGATGCGCTCGTGATTTCACTGCCGGAACAGGCGCCGGATTCGATAAACAGCGTGGTTGTGCTGGATATTGACGGCAAGCCGGATATCAATAATCCACCGGAAATCCAGGCTGAATTCGATATTTTTGTGGATGAGATCGATGTCAGGATCATTTCGGA
>WJKD01000635.1 GCA_014729315.1 Promethearchaeota archaeon
AATGAGAGGAATTTTTTAGAATTTGGGAACCTGTATGTTTTAATCGTTCCCATCAATGCTTCAATCATTTTCTTGAAAAAAACCTCCATCATTGCTTCAATCATTTTCTTGAAAAAATCCCCAAAAAATAAGTCGTTCAATAATTCGTAGACTTTCTTAAATTCCTCCTCTGATTTCATTTTTAATGTGATAAATTTTTCATCCTGGTTAATGTCTATATCGCAATCTAAAGCCTCTTGTTTTCCCATGAATTGTCCTAAAGAGCGTTTCATCTCTTCCTCGCTCTTCAACATTCCTCCAACCATTTTATTTTCTTCGATGTTTGACTCGAGGACGGTTAATTTTATCAATAAATCATCTTCGATTTTTTCGAGTTTAACAGCTTTTCTTAATTGTTCTTTTATTTCGTCCCAATTAAAACCTTCCATTATCTTTCCTGTTAGTTTGTAGTTTTTTTAAATTACTAATAAAGTAACTCCTTTTAATATTTATTTTTCTCAATTCAATGGATTGAATTTAGGTAATAAATTATCCTAATTTCTCAATGTATCTGAAAGAAAATAGTATATCTTAGAAAGATTTTACCAGTTTTTCAAGATCTATTGGACTATTGATATTTATTAAGCTAACGAGATTTTCGTCTAAAGGCTTAATTGATTCTTCAACCGAAATAAAATTTATATTCCAATCTTCGCCTAAAAGGTGATTTAATCCATAATGAGATGTTTCTAGTATTTCTTCAGCTTTAAGATAAGTTTCTTTAACAGGATAGATAGCAAACAAAGGCTCAGTGTATCCATTTTTCCATCTTGGAATGCAGCAGTCGTATCCCTTTGATTGCTCTATCATATGTTCTATAACGTCAGACTTTATTAAAGGCATATCGCACGAGAGTAAAAACGCTTTTTTAAAATTGAGTTTGTTGAGTGCCCTAAATCCAGAATAGACTCCTAGAAGAGGAGTTCGCACGCCGATTTTAGAAGCAACCTCTTCGTCATCAATAATGAAGTCAACATCCTTAGGATATTCTATTTTTTTGTAATATTCATTTATATCATGAAGTGTGTGAGCGACAAGATAGATATCCTCGTCAAATATTGCTAGGGTCTCTATTTGATGTAGTATCAGCGGTTTTCCATGGAATTCAAATAATCCTTTTTCCGTTCCGAATCTTTTACTTTTACCCCCAATCAAAATTAATATTGCGAGCTTTTTCTGTTCCTTAAAAGTTTCATTTTCGTTCATATAAAACGCTACTCCTTATTTTTATAAAAAAAACGATGTTGAGTTTCTAATTTTTTTACATCGTTAACAACATTTAAGTTAACAAAAGTAATTAAATCTTTATCCAATAATGCTAATTCGTTTTCAATTGAAATGTATCTCATCTTCCAATTGTCTTTAAGGATATTTATCAATTTATACGTTTTGGTTTTAATGTTTTTGTAGGTCGGTTCAATTGCTTTTTCAATTCTATATATCGCAAATAAAGGTTCCAAATATCCATTGTTCCAAATTGGAATACAGCAGTCGTATCCTTTTGATTGTTCTATCATAAATTTTATAACTTCTGGGTTAATCAACGGCATATCGCAAGAAATAGTGAAGACTTTAGTATAATTTTGAGCAAGAAGTTCTTTAAATATTGAATAAAATCCAATCATCGGGCTACGGATGTTGTTATTCGGAGAAATTTTATTTTGGTCTAAAATAAAGTTGAGTTGATCAGAATTTGTAAGAATAGATTTATAATTCATTATCTGGTCGTTAGAATGGGCGTTGATGAAAATATCTTTTTTAAATGAATATATTATTTCGAGTTGATGTTGAATTATCGGTTTTCCAAATAGAGGATATAACCCTTTATCAGTTCCAAATCTCGAGCTTCTTCCTCCAACTAATATGGCAAAGGCAAGATTATTGCGTTTTTCGGAAATTTGAGTCATTTTATTAATGTGTGTATTATCAATTTACACTTTTTTGGGGAAAGTATTAATATCGTATTAACCTAATTATTAAAAATTATAAATTATTTAATAAATTGTAAGTCTTAAGAATCTCTCTTCTAATAATTGATAAATATTATCGCGATAAATAAATAATAATATGAGAGATAAACCTATTGAGCATTGTGCTGTTTTTGGGGTTACTTGCGACGATATCGGATTTTCCGTTTCCAAATTATTATATCAGGGATTAATCGCCCTTCAGCATCGAGGTCAAGAGTCAACGGGCATCTCAATTATGAAGACTGGTGGAGCTATCCACACCTATAAAAGGAAAGGTTTGGTGTCAAAGGTCCTAAATCGTAAAACACTCACTAAATTCTGGGGAAATGTGGGAATAGGTCACAATCGTTATGCGACCACGGGATCCTCAAATTATTCTTCGAGCGATTTTTTACAACCTTTTCATTTTAATAACAATGAGCTTGAGTTTTCGTTCGCTTTTAATGGCACAATTCCTAATTACGACGATGTTAAAGAAAAGATGGATAATATGGGGAGGGTGTTTGTTACCAACACAGACACCGAAGTAATGGCCCAATTATTTGCTTCTATTGCTATGGGCACGGAAAACTGGCCGGAAATACTTAAAATCGCCAGTCGATTTTTGGATGGTTCTTATTCATTAGTAATCATGACAAATAGAGGAGATTTGTACGCAATGAGAGATCCGTTAGGTTTTAAACCTCTTTGTATTGGACAATTAAAAACCTCCAATAGAAATCTCTATTTTGTTGCTTCGGAATCTTGTGCTATTGATGCTGTTGGTGGTATTTTATTAAGGGATGTAAAGCCAGGAGAAATCGTCCATCTGAGTCATCAGAAGGACATACATTCGGAAATGATTTTAAAAAACGATAAGACTGCGCTATGTCAGTTTGAATTCGTTTATTTTGCCCGACCAGACTCTATTATTGATGATGTCTCTGTAGCCGAAGCTAGATTAAGACTAGGTGAGAATCTTGCTTCGAACGATTCAATATTGAACGATCCTGATTTTAGAAAAAATGCCATCGTTGTCCCAGTTCCCGATTCGGGAAGAAGTGCTGCCGTTGGCTATGCAAAAAAGGCGGGGTTACCTTATGTAGAAGGATTAATGAAAAATAGATATGTCTGGAGGACATTTATCATGCCTGGCCAGAAAGAAAGAAAGGCAGCAGTAAAAGAAAAGTTAAACCCCATAAAAAGCGTCATTCAAGGAAAAGACATCATCTTAGTTGACGATTCCATCGTAAGAGGCACTACAACAAAGCAGATCGTATCTCTCCTAAGAGAATCTGGCGGTGCTAAATCAGTTCATCTTAGAATTAGTTGCCCTCCTGTCATCCGACCGTGTTATATGGGGATTGATTTTCCAACAACAAACGAATTAATTGCTGGAAGGTTTAAAGAAAAATTTGGTAAAAAATACATCGAGGAAATAAGAGAAAGAATCGGTGCCGATACCTTATTATATCAAACCATTGAGAATTTAAAAGAAGCAGTAGGAAAAAATGAAAAGGAATTATGTTTAGCATGCCTTACGGGTAAATATCCCCTTAGATCAGTCCAAGAAAAACTCCATAATTCTAAAGAAATCATTAAAAGAAATGATTTTTAGATTTCATAGTGATGTTTTTAATAAGGTAAGAATTTTATCGATTAAAAGGTTATTAAACTCTTTATCAAAGTAAAAAGATTAAGAAGTAATTATTTTCTTAGCAATTCTCTCTTTCTCCACGACTTCTAACCCAAAATAGAGACCAGACCCGTCCCAGCAATAAGTGCAAAGTTTCTCTTTAGGTAAACCAATCGCTTCGATCAAATCTTCCAGTTTTTGATATTTTAAGCTAGTCAAGCCTAAATCTTCTCGTATGGCGTTAATCATTTTCTTGTAATTCTCTGATTTAGGATCAGTAAAATTAATCGGGTCTTTGATATCAATTCCTTTCAATTTTTTGATGGCTCGGCGTCCCGCTAATTCTAATACAGAATGGGAACACGAAAAGTTTAGAAACCTGCAGTTATATATTAATGGTGGACAAGCTGGACGCATATGTACTTCCTTTGCTCCTAACTCATATAATCTCTTAATAGTCTTTCTCAATTGGGTGCCCCTTACGATGGAATCTTCACAAAATAAAAGTCGCTTTCCTTTGATGATTTCCTCAATCGGAATGAGTTTCATTTTAGCTACTTTCTCTCGAACATCTTGATCTTGAGGCATAAAACTACGGGGCCAAGTAGGGGTATATTTAACAAAAGGGCGCGAAAAAGGAATATTCTTCTCAGCGGCATATCCAAGCCCGTGAGCAGTTCCCGAATCGGGGATTCCTGCAATCAGATCCACTTTTAAATCATCATTTCTAGCCAATCTTGATCCGCATCTATATCTTACCTTCTCTACATTTATATTTTCATATTCGGAGGCCGGATATCCGTAGTAAACCCAAAGAAAAGAACATATTTGGATTTTTTCTCCAGGTGGAACTTTTTGTTCCAATCCTCTCTTATTTATATGATAAACTTCTCCTGGGCCAAGGAATTTCTTCTTCTTATATCCTAGATTGGGAAACGCACATGTTTCCATCGTAACTGCATAAGAATTATCCTTTTCTCCTATGATTAGAGGCGTCCTTCCATATTTATCCCGAGCGGCGTAGATTCCTGTTTCTGTTAAAATGAGTAGGGTGCAAGATCCATCTATAGAATCATGAACTTTTTGAACGCCGTCTTCAAAACTCGAACCTTGACTGATGATGGTCGCCACCAACTCTGTAGGGTTAATCTCTCCACCATGCATCTCTGAAAAAGTTGCACCATTTTTCAAAGCCTTATCTGCTAAGATTTTAATATTATTAATTTTTCCCACGGTGACAATAGCAAACACTCCTAAATGAGAGTTTATGATAAGGGGTTGATCGTCATAGTCACTTATAACGCCAATTCCCTTATTCCCATGCATCTTCTTAATGTCTTTTTCAAACTTAGAACGAAATTGAGCATTGGTAATGTTCTTTATATATCTTTGAAATCCACCAGAGTTTTTAACAGCTAGCCCTCCTCTCATTGTTCCCAAATGGGAATGATAATCCGTTCCGTAGAAAAGATCTTGCACACAATCCATATTTGAATAGACTCCAAATAACCCGCCCATATATTAATCCCTAATAAATTAGTTATTATTATATTTTTTAAATTTAAAATTTTAAATCTATTTTAATTTATTCTTATTAAGTGGAAATGTTTAAAAAAAACGATTATTAATCTAATAAGATTTGAATCGAGGAGTCTAATACATTATTCTCTGCTTATCGTTTACAATACTCAATAAAATTTTGATATATTTTGATTCCATATTTGCCTGATTTTTCAGGATGGAATTGAGAGGCGACAATATTTTTTTTGGATACTATAGAGCAATAAGTTATCTTACCGTATTGGGTCTGTCCTAACATATTTTTCTCATTACTCGGCTTGCAATAAAAACTATGCACGAAATAATAATAAGATTCATTAGGGATTCCCTTAATTAAAAAATGTTCTGGATTTAAGAATTGCACTCTATTCCAGCCAATTTGAGGTACTTTTTCCACTTTATTTAAGTCAAATCGAACTACATTTCCTCTAATGAGATCTAATCCTTGATGTTCTCCCATTTCATAACTTTTCGAAAATAACAATTGTTGTCCTAAACAAATCCCAAAGAAAGGTTTACCTTGACTAGCTAATTCATGAATTATTGGTATAAGGTTTTTTTGGTTTAAATGCCTCATTGCATCTCCAAAAGCTCCCACGCCAGGTAATATAACGCCATCAGCGTCTAAAATCTCATCTGATTTGTCAGTTATTACTGCTTGTATGTCTATGTGTTTCAAACACTTGTAAATGCTTTTAAGATTTCCCATTTCATAGTCTATTATTGCAATATAGAATCCCATAATTATAACCTCATTGGAATGCCAGACCTCTGGCAAGCTTTTTTTACAACATTAATTGGATATTCATTGTAGTGAAATATTGATGCCGCTAGTGCTGCATCCGCTTTCCCTTTCTTAAAAACATCTATAATATGACTAGGGCTTCCAGCGCCACCAGAGGCAATTATAGGAACATCCAATCTCTCGCTAAAAGCCCTAGTTAGTTCTAAATCATAACCGCTCTTAGTTCCATCTTTATCCATGCTTGTTAATAGAATCTCACCACTGCCTAGATTCGTAGCTTCTTCTCCCCATACAATAGCATCCTTCCCAGTAGAAATCCTTCCTCCATTAATATATACTTCCCACCAACAAAATTGATCATTTGAGATGCGCTTAACGATCTTATCTGTAGCGTCTTCTGGTTTATCAATATAGACTCTTTTCGCATCGATTGCAGTAACAATACACTGAGAACCGAAGATTTTGGCTCCTTCGTTTATTAACGTTGGATTTTTAACGGCTGCGGTATTTAATGATATTTTGTCCGCGCCTGCTCTTAGAATCTCTTTAATGTCTTCAACGCTTCTTAACCCCCCACCAACGGTAAAGGGAATAAATACCTGTTCTCCCGTTCGTTCTACAAGATCTATTAAAATTTTTCTCTTGTCTGAGGAGGCAGTGATATCCAGAAACACCAATTCATCAGCTCCTTGTTCGTCATAAAACGCTCCTAACTGGACTGCGTCCCCAGCGTCTCTAATATCGATGAAGCGGGTTCCCTTAACGACTCGACTTTTTGTAAGC
>WJKD01000636.1 GCA_014729315.1 Promethearchaeota archaeon
TGTTAATATGTTATAATAATTATCAACTTTTGAATACTTTTTCGCACAATCATTATTTCCATACTTAAAATCAGGTAGCCAGAAATCCATGAAATCAATGATTAATGACAAAGAGTTTTCAGTCAAATAAAAATTAGAATTCCAGAGCTGACAGATGTTGGAAGTTTGATATTTTAAACTACTAATGATGGTGTGAATATTGGGTATGGGATCTCCTCCCACATAATTAATATTTAAGGCACCTTTTTTTTCAAGATTTTCAGCTAAATTCGCTAATTGCTCAGGACTTACTTTACGAGAAATATCCTCCAACTCTCTCTTACCTTTCCAAGCTTGTGAGATGTCATAATTTTGGCAGAAAACACATCCAAAATTACAACCTTGAAAAAAGATGGTTCCAGAAGGAATTAATACCGACTCCTCGCCGTGATGAAGGAAAGCTGAGGTTACGTAAGAGGCTTTATCTATTAAACAATAACCACGCTCACCAGAAATTCGATTCGCTTCACATTGTCGTTCACAAAAAATACACTTTTCCAAGTATTTTTTTGCTAAAGTCTCTGCTAATGCGATGTATGAGTTTTCTTTGGATTTTCGTTTTTCTATTTGTTCAGCATCTTGCTCAAGAAGCTGGTGAAACTCAGCGGACTTCTGATTTAATTGCTGGATTAGATCCTCTATTTTGTCTTGTTTATCAAAAGGACAATCTAAAGATTTTGCTATGATATATCTTGCAGGCTTCTTTCCATCTAAAATTGCCCTATAATACGAAAATCTTCTTCGAATTTCCTCATTTTTCCATACTGACATAGAATCGGGTCTTAGTATTCTAAAAGCCATCTTTAGTCATCAATTTATAATTAAAAATACAGTCAGATCCAATTTTAATATAGGTCAGAGCGAATATAAATTATAACATTTTGATTACAATTTGAAATGGTCGGAAAGGAGCAAGTGTCAGAATGATGAAATAAATGTCTTATAAAATTTCTATTGCTCTATATTCTCTTCTTCCTTACTATAAAAGATCTGAAATTAAGGATAGAGAGATAAAAAGAGATTATATTTCAAAACTCAGCCATCTAATAACATTCTCAAGGAATTTATGATTATCACCGGCGTCAATACCGAAATCAGAGTCTTCCCTCATCCAATCTGAAGAGCCTATCGTGAAACAACGCCCGTTATAAAATTTAGAGATAACACAAATAGGTACTTGCCCCACATCCGCTACTTCCTCGTCAATGGTGTATTTAAATCTTGCTTTTTCTGAAGTCACAATTAAATCGTCGACATCTTCCTCAGAAAGCGTGAAAAATGTAGCGTTTGGAAGAACTAGTTCGTTAATTCCTTTTGTAATAGGATGAGAATATAATTCGGTTATTAGAATATTTCTTTTCTTAACCAAAAAATTATTTGGAGCTTCTAGGATTATTCCATTCCAATATCTTCGAACTCCCGTAATCTTGTAAAGAACTCTGATCGATCCCTCTTTCATTGGAATATCACTATCTCCATCCTCTCCAGAGGTGACGAATAGAGCCCCTCCTTCTCCCACAAACTTTTTTATATCTCTAAGCTCATCGGGAGTGAATCTATCTTCCTTACCTTTTTCACTATGAGTTATATCTCCCAAAAGAAGTATATCAAAATCTTCAAGTTGTTTAAGGGTCAATTCTTCTCCTTTATCGATATATTCAACGTGATAATCTTCCTCCCCAAGCGAAAATTCGGGAAATTCTTCAAGTTTTTCTCCGTGTGCGAGATCCAAAATGATTCTATATGACATTATAAAACTCCATTAATTCTTAGCTAATACTAGAAAATTCTTATTTCTTGTTAAAACCAATTTATTTTAATTAAGGTATCCTATTATTAAAAAAGTCTTCTTTTTCTTTACATTTAAACTTTTTTCTTAAAAATCATTTAAATACTTTTCCTTAGAATAGCTAAGAATAACTTTATACAAAATAAGTAATAATAAATATTATTTTATTGGAACAAACTCTCTCTCTGCTGGACCTTCTTTTCTAACGACCACTATATCAATCCCATTTCCGCTCGCCATATCTCGTATTATTGAAGAAGTAACGGCGGATTTAACAATATTTTTAGCTTCCTCAACAGATAAATCATCTTTATATTTCGCCTCTAACACACCGTACGAAAAGTTTTGTCCACTCCCTACAGCTATGTATTTTTCAGGTAAGATTGAGCCATAAGCTCCAATATCTAATAATACTGACCCCTCCTTTTCCGTGACTCCTCCTAGAATTAGACCTACTTGGTAGGGGAATAGTTTGTTCCGATATAAAATATTAGATAAAATCCGACCTGCTGCCTTGATTGGTACGGGCTTTTCTTTTTCTAATTGATATAAACTTGTTTCTGCTTGCAGCAAATCAACAAGATATTGTGCGTCGGCAACAGAGCCAGCTATTGTAATCCAGCAATGTTCTTGTATTTCATGTAATTTCTTTGCCGTTTTACTGGCGATAAAATACGCCATTGTAGCTCGTTTATCAGTACCAAGTACTACAGCGTCTTTACAAGTTACTCCCACGGTAGTTGTTCCAGATTTAAGTGATGTCATTTTCGAGTTATCTTGATTTTGAATAGAATCTTTGGATCCGATGGTTGGATTAATTTGTATTCGCGTATCAACCGTTTTTAAGAGATCTTCTTTATTCATGTGATTACTTAAGTAGTGATAGGTTATTAATTTTCTCTTGATGAAACATTAATTCAGCATATAATGAGAAGCAGATTGATTAAATAGATATTTTACTTAAAAACAAACACAAAAAAAGAAAAAATATTGAATTAGAATTAAAGTGCTTTTGCCACGATTTCAACAAGATCCAAAATTTCAATGCTCCCATTTGAATGTGTAACGAATTGATTTTTACAGAAGGGGCAACTTGAAACCAGCGCGGATGCTCCCGTTTCTTGAGCTTCCTCGATCCGTTCGTTTGCTGCAAATTTTGAAAGGTCTTTGAATGCTGACCGAACGCCTCCTCCTGATCCGCAACACCAAGCATTTTGTTTATTACGGGGCATCTCAATTAATTCAATACCGGGAATATTGGTTAATACATCTCTAGGTGCTTTGTAAATACCCATATGTCTCCCAATATGACAAGGATCGTGATAAGTGATTTTCATGTTGACATTATTTTTAAATTTTAAATCTTCGAACTCTAATAAGTCTAAGAGAACTTCTGGTGTATGAAGAACTTTTATATCATGGTTTATCTTTAGTTTCTTGGGATAAATTTCCTTCAGCATTCGGTAACATCCCGCACAAGAAGTTATAATTTTTTCGATTCCACTATCCTTGAAAATTTTTAAATTTTTGTCAGCAATTTGTTTGGCTTGTTGAGTTTGACCCGTCATATACACAGGTGAGCCACAACATCGCTCATCTCTTAATATTTGATAATTATATCCAATAGAATTAAGAATCTTGATTGTCGCTTTCGCTATGTTTTGTTCTCTATAACTTGTTGTACAACCAACGAAATAAGCTATTTTTGCTTTGGGATTATAAGTATTTTCATCTTCAACCCAGTTTAATCGATCTTGATGACGCTCCATGTAAGGATTATTTTCTTTTTGGATATGATCTGAATATCTTTTCTGTTCTGGCATCGGGCCGAATCCGATTTCGACAGCTTTTTCTCTCATTGCCATTAACCATTCGCCCGCATAATGATGGATTTCTGGAATTTGACACTGCTGAGTGCAAGCCAAACATAGCGAACATTGATAAAAAATCTCTGCAAGTTTATCCGTCCATTTTAATTTGTCTGTATTTACTGCCCAAGTTAAAAGATTTTTTCCGCTCAAATAATATGCTTCGAATTTGCCAAACTCTCCAGCTGGGCAAACCCTAGACCACATTGGATCGTGATAAGCAGTTCTGCAAGTTCCACACTTTCCGCATTGGTAAAAGATATCTCGGTATTGTTCTAAATCTTTATATCTTTCTAAAACCCTTTGATTTGGAACGCTTGTTAATTTAGTGATTCCTTTACCTTTAAGCATTACCTTATCTTTTTCGTTTGAATCTATCATCTCTATTCATCCCCAATTCCTTGTCCGGGATTCATTATTCCCTTAGGATCAAGTAGTTTTTTAAGTTTTCCAATTAAATTAGTTGTTGCAGGCAGAGTTTTATCTTTATAGCTTTCAACAGCCCATAAAGGCGCCTTGTACATTACAACCCCATCAAGAGACTGTACGGCATCGTGAATATCCTTTAAAAGATTTCTAGCTTTTTGAATATCGTCGGGATCATTCTTATTAAAATTAATATTTGTACGAGAGACGCAATAATGTCCTCCGAACATTAATCTACAATAGAATTGAGGAACTTTATCATATTTCAGACAAATATCCCTTGATAAGTAATAGTATTTAACAATATCTCTCGTTGAACAATATGAACCTATCCATTGACCTCCACCTCCTCGCGCAAAATTCCAGCACCCCCAGAACTGGACAGGTGTCTGTCCCCCCGTCGATGGTGTTAGATGATTCATAATCCCGTGCATATTTTCGGGAAATGTATCGATTTGTTCTTTAACCGTTAAAGGATCAAGATTAAATTCGTTACAGATTGATTTTATTGCTTCACATTGTGCTTCGTGTTGTTTTTCGGTATATGCTTGCGTTGATACTAACCCCAAGAAATCTGGTAAGTTAAGTTCGATGGGATCTTTTGCAACCTCGTGAGAATCAAAACCCATTAGTGATTGACTCCAACCTAGATTTAACACGCATAAGTCGAAAATCCCAAGTCCTGCCTTGGAAAGCTTACGGATGAGGGGAACTCCGTCTTCCATTTTTTGAGCAATAGGAAGAAAATCTTCTCGAAATGGAAGTTTCGGCCATAATTTTATCGCCATTTTCGTTACAATTCCCGTTGTTCCCTCCCAACCAATAAAAAGCCCTGCTAGATCTGGTAATGGTTGTCTTCCATACCAACAGTTAGAAAGACTGGAAGAGCCCACTCTGACCAAATCGCCTGTGCCTAATACTGCCTCTATTCCGTTAACAAATTCGGCTCCTGTACCTCCCAACATTCCAAGATCAAACATACCATAACATAAACAAGAAGGAACAACGCCAGTTCCAGGTGGTGACCAAGTGATACCTGCCTTTAGATCGGGATGACATTTATCTAAGTAACCTTTCAGATCCGCCCATGTTATTCCACCTTCAACCACAGCATACATGTCATCTTCATTTACATCCAATACCTTATTCATTCTTCTCATGTCTACGACTATTCCACCCTTTCGTGGAGTAGCAATTGAACCAAAATTGATACCCGAAACCCAAGGTACAACTGGAATCTCGTATTTATTAGCTATTTTTATGATGTCTTGAACTTCTTCGGCCGTTTTCGGCATGATAACAATATCGCAAGTGCCTTCAGGCTCGGTTGTGATAAAGTCGTAATGATATAAATAAGTTATTTCAGGATCAGTTGAAATATATCTTTCTCCGACAATAGTTTCTAATTCTTGGTTAATTTCGCTATTGATCATAAAATCATCTTAGATAATAATTCTATAGAACTAATGTATTCAATTGATCTATTTAAAAATTTGTTAAAATAAGGAATTTCTTAAGAATAATAGCTATATGCTAGAACCTTACATTGCCTATAAAATATAAAATAATTTTGAAAATGAGGATTCCGAGATTAAGTAAGTATTCTTTTTAAAAAGTATTGAAAATTATTAAGAAAATAAAACTAGAGATAGCCGATTTCCGCACTGGTTAGCGAAATTCCCATTATTTTAGATGTGAGGAAGTCCATATCTTCCCCTCGACTATTTGCAAGGATTTTTACAGCTTCTTCGGTATTCATGTTTTCGTGAATAATCTTTGAAACGGCTAAACCTACTGCTTGCGGATCATCGTAGCCAGGATAAAGAAGATTCCGTCCAACCAAGCAACCTTTTACATTCTTTCCGGCACCTAATCCCTTTTCAAAATTCTCGAGTATGTCCGTGGGATTTCCAGTGCTTTTTCCTCCCAGCATTAGAATTGGATTACTAGTACTTCGTACAACATATTCATAATTTTCCACATAAGGTATTTTAAGCCATATATTGGCAGATCGCCCACCTAAAGCGGTAGCAATACCCACGGTTTTTATTAAATCATCCGAATTCATTTTTACTCCATATGAACCGTCGCTCTGTTGTTCGACCGGTAAAGGTTCGATAAATGCAGGGATATTATGTAAATTACATTCTCGCACCATCTTTGCGCATCTTTGCATCGTCCTCTGCGAATAACGAGCCATATTAGTGTCTAAATCTAATCTAAACATCATTTTGGCGCCATCTAAACCAAGTCTTTTAATATCTTGTATAGTATATGCCGTAATATGGTCGTCCATCTCGAATGTAGAACCAGAAAGTCCTCCTCGATTAGTGCAACCGATTAAAATTTTGTTATCAAGGAAACTTTTTCCACCGTATTGTTTAATTAAGTTATTTAGAATGAATAAATCGTCCATGATGTCTGGTGTAGTCATCACACCATCGATTTCGTCGAGCATAAGCGTCCGAACGATCCTTCCAAGATATTGTTGTCTATCTCCCATTGCTATCTCATTTGTACCTACTTTAGTTACTCTTCTTGCTGGATGATCGGCTGCGATGATAACAATATTAGAATCCCAAGGCATCGGTCTTTTGATTCGATTTTTATATTCTTGCTCCAAAATTTCTCCAATACCACTTCTCTTTGCTTCAGTAATCATATAGAAGATCTTTTCGGGTAGAAATCTTCTGGTTTTAAACCGATAGGAACCTAAAGCATAATTTACATCAATTTGTTGTCGCGCTTCTTCAAATCCCGCTATGGCAATTTTAACAACCGATTCGCTAAGTTGTCGACCTCTGGGCGTATATTCAAAACCTATACCTTGTTCGAATTCCACATCCTTTAATTCTTTTAAGAAATTTTTCAGGTCATCTGGAGTCACTGTTCCATTGGGATAATCCATTGAGACATGAGTATCTCCGTAATTAGGGTCATCTTTGTCGGAAACGCTATTTGCTATATGCACCCAATTCAGGAAAGGAGCTATTGTTCTTATAATATTGACCGTTTCATGATCGTAACCATTTTTAAGTAGATACATGTGAGAAAGATCGAATAATAAGCCAAATTCTTGGTGATCATAAACATTTCGAATCTCCACTGCCAGAGACCTTGCCTCGTCTGAGGGCCCAATTAGTTGATTTTTGCATCCCTCGTCACTAAGTCTGTCAAATGTTTCGAGAGTTATTTTTAAGGGTTTTTTGTTAAGTTTTTTTGCGACCTGCTTGTTAAATTGGCATATCTGATCAATTGATTTTATTAAAGACCCAGTGGCTAGCCTCCGAGTTCGCAAACCCTGTTCTGTTCCAGGATCCTCACCACTTAGAAAAGTAAATTGACTTGCTCCATATTCGTACGCCTCTTTTATGCACCATTTTAATCGATTAACCGCGTTTATTCTTTCTAATTCGTCTATAGAGCTAATACCGGTAGAAGCAATTAATTCATCTTCGTTGATTAATTGGATTGGTTGAGCTGCAAAAGTAATATGCTTAAAACTTTTAAGAGCCTTTATAAATTTTGCTTTAACTTCAGGATCTTTCACGTGAGTGACCTCGAGTCCATCAAAATATTTGAGATTTTTCAAGAATTTCAAAGAATCAAGCAAATATTTTTCGGGAGCTTCACCCAACATCGTTGTATGACCTAATCTTGGACCAGGAAACGCCATAAAATGGACAAGACTTTTTATATTTTTTTCGAAAGCCATTTTATCCTTTTCACCATGAGATTAATAATTGTGTATGTATTCTAAGTAAATAATCATTAAGAGAGTATTTAAATATTTCGATGGTGATCTAAAGAAAAACGAGTATTATCTAAAATAAGACGCATTCATCGCAAAAAATATCGACCACTGACCCCTTAAAATATTTATATATTTTCATTTATATTTATAATATATGCCGCTAAAAAGAGATTGGATCACTCGAATGGTAGATCTTTTTAATAAATTGGAATTGGGAGTGTTATATAACAAAACGAACGTAAGAGATTTTTTAAAGGAGCATTGTGATGATTCCATAAGCCTTCCTACTACGGGAGAATTATTGGATTCTATTATTGAAGCTGAAAAACGAGGTCTTTTATTTACGGTAAATGATAAAATCCGAAAATTAATCGAAAAAAAAACGGCATCTGACGATTCCTTATACGAATTAATTGAAAAAGATACATTAAACCTTAATGAAGATTAAATTCATACTTTCAAAGTCGGAAAATTGAAAAAATTGATTAAAAATAGATTTATTATTATCCTCTGTTCTTAGTTTCTTCTTTCAGATTTCTTTTAAATATTACTTTATCTGAAAACCCGTTAAGATGTGATAGAAAATTGAATAAACCATAATTTTTCATCCTTACTCGTATCTCATCGAAACCGGGACAATTCCCCCAATCAAAAGGAGTTTCACATTTATAACAAGTCTTAAGGAATCCATATACATGATAAAGGTTGAGCACAAAAATAATTAGGGAAAATACGATAAACATTATTAATAAATTTGTCATCCGAGGATTAGGAAGATTTCGTATCCATACCAGCAAAAAAGCTGCCCCTACACCAATGAATGCTTTTTGTGCTACTTTAATAATCTTAATTTTGGTAAGATTTAACGGACTTAGAACAAAAGTCGATAAAAATATTATACTAATGATGAATAGAGAATCGTGAGGAAAATATTTCGCTAAATTAAATGTGCGCATAATGAGATATGTAATTATTGCTACGGGGTAACCCACAAAACATCCAATACATAGTTTAAATTTCCCACATTTTAATGTGTGTCCACGAAAATTATTACAATCCGGATGATGACTTAGAAGAAGGGGAAGAAAGCACCAAGCGTATGTTAATATCTCTTTAATTTTTTGTTTCTTTGTCTTTTCTATTCCAGCAGACGAATCTTGACTATTTTGCTTCACGATTATTCTTTTTTTGACTTTGTATTATTTCTATCAAGTATAATGTATTTAAAACTATATTGCGGAATAATTTAGCCTAGGGTTCTTGATTTAGATTAAATAATCTTAAGAAAAAAGAAATGGAAATTAGTTCATTAGAAAAAATCATCTATTAATTCTCCGTTATAACTACATTTAGCTTAATAGAGCAGAGTAAATGCTACAAAATATAGGATACAGCAACACACAATGTCAATTATTCCCAATACCATCCCAATTTGACCTAGGGAAGGATTATCATCCGTCTTAGTACCTTTATTGCCGAAATATATCGCTAGTGGTCCTAAGACTATCGCACAACAACACAACCCAATAATTCCAAATATAATAGATAACATTCCATTTGTATTCCCAGTGCTTTTTCTATACGATTGAGTATAGGGTTGAGGAACAGGACGAGGTACAGGCTGTTGTATCCCTTGTGGTGTCGGTTGAGGCGTTGGGCGTGGTCTATACTCCACTTCCTCCTCATCTTTTAATGTTTCCCCGCAACTCGGACATACATTCCAGCTGGGATCTACTTTTTCTCCACAGTTAGAACAAAACTTTCTCATAGTTCTTTTATTGACTTATTTCTTTATAAAGTTATTTTTTTATTTCATCGAAATTAAGTTATAAGAATCGAGCTTTGAATTTAAATTTGAATTTTTGTTTAAAATCTAAAGAGAGAATTAAAAACGGAATTTAAAATTATATAACTAAATCAGATCTTAAGCGAATTAAAGTTTTTATTTATCCTCCGTAAGGAGTAACTAAATAGATTATTAATAGAGCAGATTTGATTATATCATTTTATTTCTCCACGATTTATAAGAAAATTCTACATTCGATTCTATAGCAGTAATGTAAAAAAAATTATATTATAGCTAGTATATCTTTAACCATTTTTACGATGAATTTAGTAATAATCGTTATGGGTATTCCCACTTTTGTTATCGCTTTATCCTTTGCAAAGCTCCAATATTCAAAATAATATAAATATAAAAATTCGTTAGGATTGTCTTGCTTATTTTCAGATAGAAAAGAATCTCAAATGATTCATCAATCGAAAGTAATGTCTGTGCCTGTTTTAATTGCGTATTTTTTAGCTTCTTTTGAATTTTCGAATCGCTTTAATATATCGTATTCTCCGTAGATTCTTCTGCATCCAACAAAAATTTCGGTCATCGGGCGAGCTATCTTGCCTGATTTTAGATAGACTCTTACAAGGCAGAATGTAGGTTCCTTTTTTGCCATTTGACGACATTTATCGCAACCTTGAGGCCCTCGGGCGCAATGAATATAAGGCATTTTCTTAATTATATCGATATGGTCCATAAAGACTCCTTTACCAATTTTTAATGCTAACTCGCATAAATAGATAAAAATTATTTAATAACTCCTTACTTAATGAATATATTTACTAGATTTAAAACAGAACGATCATAACAAGATATTATTATGCTCAAAACTGAAATAATCATACTCGCAAATAATTACGTGCTACCCTTTCAAAATCTTGAAAAAGAATACGGCTTAGAGTGTATCCAATTAAATAAATTATTTGCAACTCAGTCTTTAGCAGAACACGGCCTTGGATTTTTAATAAATATTTATGATTTAGATGATTTAGATAATCAATGGAATCCGAGGTTAATTAAAAAAATAATTTTTGACGTCGGAGGTCCTAATTTAACCTTTATCCATAACCTTGATATTCGAGCATATCAATTAAACGATGTCGACAATATAATCCTTTCTCATTGGCATTACGACCATACTGGAGGATTATATAAAGTATTAGAGAGAATTAATAAGCCAATTCAAGTTATCTGTCATACAGATGCACGATATGAACGGTTTTTTAGAAGATCGCCTGAAGTAAAAAAGGAGGACTTACAGGGTAAAACACGCCAAGAAATAGCATCTTTATTATCCTCCTCAAAATTGGTAAATCAAGAACCGATTGATATGGATCGAATAAAAGAATTAAACGGAAAAGTCTTTTTTTCGAAGTTCCCCTACGAAATTTTAGATAAGGAAGGTTTAAAAATAAGAGTGAGCGGGGAAATACCCCGAAAACACGAAATTGAGGATTTTACACATTATTATTCACTACAAGATGGGACTTTAAAGACAGATCAAATTCTTGATGATAAGTGTTTAATTTTTGAATATGACAACGAGGTTATCCTTCTTAACGGCTGTTGTCATTCTGGTCTGATGAATACCTTGGATTATGTGAAAAAATTGACGGATAAACCTGTTTCTCACATAATAGGAGGATTTCACATGGCGAGCGCTTCAGAAGAAAAAATTGAAAGCACAATGAGTTATTTAAGAACTTTTCAAAAATTCGATAAACCCTTGTATCTTTTTCCGATTCACTGCTCTGGAGATAGAATCATTCAAGAGATAAATAGGACTAGATTTCCCGAAATGAAGGCGTTGAACGCTAGCGTTGGTACTGTTTTCAGCTTCACTACAGGATTCTGTTAAAAAATTAAATCCCTAAATTGCTCGAGTTTTAACTGAAACCATCTTTTAGAAAAAATTTATTACTCTAAACCTATTTCTATAAAAAGCGAATAGGTTACTTTATTGATCATCTGAGATAATGCATTTATAATGATATACGCACAGATCTTTAATTTTTATTAAACCTTCACCTTTAAGAAACATACCAACGGCGTCAATAAAGATCTTATCTTCGTTTTTAATTGCTTGCGAACATTGCGAACAAATATAGTCCTTTTCTGATTCTAAATAATAAAACCCGTTTATATCTTTATTATGCACTTTATTTCACCTAATAATTTAGATCTTAATCTTAATTATGAGCTTAATAATTTTTCAATTCTATTCATTCCCTCTTCAATATCATCATTGGAGACGCAATAGGAAAACCTAACATATAAATCCTCTTCGTCAGGAAACTTATTTCCAAAATAATTTCTGGAGAGAACCGCTACATCCGTTTTATCTAATATGTAATTTTGAAATTCAATACTCGTTTTTAAACCTAATTTTTCGCATGCTTCAGTAATATTGGCGAATACATAGAACGCACCTTTGGGTTTAATAGCAGAGATCCCATTAATCTCCTCGATTCTTTTACATATGAGGTCTCTCCTACGCATAAACTCATCTACCATCGCAAGGGAAGGAGTTTTGTCTTCTTCCATGGCGGTCAAACTCGCTTTTTGAGTAAATGCCGCAGTACAAGAAATAGTATTCGTTGCCCATCTAGTAAAATACTCCGCTAGCGTTTCATTGACTATTGCGTATCCTATTCTCCATCCAGTCATGGCAAAGAATTTGCTAAACCCATCGAGAATGATAGTCCTTTCAAGCATGTCAGGGTGAGCGGCAATAGATTTATAGTGGTTATCGTCATATACGATTTTTGAATAAATCTCATCTGAAAATACCCAAATATCGTATTCTAGAGCAAGTTCAGAAATCATTTCAAGGTTTTTTTGGTCTAAAACAGAACCAGTGGGGTTTTGAGGGCTATTAATTATTATTAATTTAGTTTTTTCGGTGACGAGACTTCTAAATTGTTCGAGATCGTAGTTCCATTCTTTTGATTCCCATAAACGAGCAGGAACCGGCTCACAACCATGCACATTGATAAGACTTTCGTAAATGGGATAGCCCGGATTTGGATAGATCACTTGGTCACCAGGATTCGTACAAGACAGAATTGTTAAATCTACTATATACTTAGCACTTGGTAAAACAATTATATTTTTATAGGAGATATTTATCAGTTTTGATTTTGTCACATACTCAGCTATTGCTTTTCTTAACTCTAACATTCCCGAAGATGGAGTATAATGAGTATAATTCTCTTTAATCGCCTCGATGCCAGCGTTTTTTATATGTTCGGGAGTTGAAAAATCCGGTTCTCCAATCGCAAAAGAAATAACATTCTTCCTTCGATCTTCTGGAAAATTCTGTATCTTCTGTAACACTTCAAACGCTGTTTCTGTCCCGAGCTTTTTCATTCTTTCTGCGTATTTCATAATCACTCAAAATGCGAGAATAATTAATATGGATTATTTTTATAAATTAGAATCAATTAAAGTTTTTAAATTTCTTTCTAATCTATTATTTACTGTTAAAACAATATCTAGTTTATTTTTAACTGTTAAAATTTTGTCTAGTCTCTTTAAAATTTACTTAATTTTCGGCTTTTCCACATCATCAAAATTAGGTTCATTTCAAATTAATTAGATTTTCCTGAAGAAGATTTCTCCATATGAATCAGATCACGTTTTACTTTCGTCTGCCATCCTTCCTCCTTTTTACCCATAAAACCACCAATTTTACCACTTTTTCGGATTACACGATGACAAGGTATTATCAAAGGTAATGGGTTGGACTTTAATACAGTTCCAATAGCTCTGTAAGCCTTTGATCCTATAGTATTTGCGAGTTCTGAATATGATATTGTTTTGCCGTAAGGAGCATTATGTAAAAGAGTGTTCATAACCTCAAAAGAAAAGTTAGTTTTAAATTTTTCTTGTAAGGCTAAGCCAATTTTTAATTTTTTAATTTCACTGTGAAGATCGATGTTTTCTCCCGAAAAAA
>WJKD01000637.1 GCA_014729315.1 Promethearchaeota archaeon
AGTCCGGTCTTCCGATTTTGCCGGACCAAAGGAATTACGGAGCCTGGTCGGGAAAAAATTCATTCGGGATATTGTGATGTACATCGGAAACAGTACCGTGCCTTTTGGGGAAAATTTGTTTGCGATGCCGATGAGTGGGTTGTGGCTAATGGAGGGGGAGAATATTTCGGGCAATTAATGAATTTGTTTTACAAGAAGAACACACAAAGATTCATGCTGCGTTATTTTCGGTGATCCTAATAACAAAACAATAAGTTAAAAAAGAATAGTATTGACTTTTAACATTTTTTTTATTTTATTTCTAAATCAAAGAAGGATGTTAGATGGTTAATATTTATCATGATATCAGCTTTTAAACCCAATTTTTCCAGTTGTTTTATATAGTTTCTATCATGATAGATAGTTGGTTAAATTCAAAAATATTTTTTTAACTGTATAAAATATGTTATGTGAAAAAGAATCATGAAAAAATATAATAAAATCAAACTTCCAGCACCGCTTGGTGGAGAAGCCGAAAAGGGTAGTTACAAACTAGTTGACGGAAATAAAAAAAAGGTATCTGGCATTGATGCCATCTTTCCTATCCTGAAAGAAATAAAACCTGGCGAGTGGGAATTTATTGGTACAGGATTCTTCATTACTGATAATGGTATTTTTGTTTCTGCAAAACATGTTTTTATGGATGTGATGGATAAACATAGAAATCAAACGCACCCAATTTTTATTTTGCAAAGGTTACATAATAATGAAATTATACAACGTAATGTTCGCTACTGTTCTACAAACGACATAGCTGATGTGGGTATTGGAGTTCTTGATCAATTGAAATATGATTCAACCGGTGAAATAGTAAAAAACAAAATTGTCACGCTAACTTCAATACCACCTGACATTGGAGAAACTATAGTTACCTTTGCATACCCACGTCACATTAAAACACTCGAAAATGATGAATTTAGTTTTTTATTTTTGCCTGATTTCTATGATGGAAAGCTAGAAGATTTTTATCCAAATGGTCGAGACCAAGTGACGTTGCCGGCCCCATGTTATAGAACGACAATTAATATCCATGGCGGCGCAAGTGGAGGTCCAGTCTTTGGACCAAGTGGTCATGCTTTTGGTGTAAACTCAACAAGCTTTAGTTCCACAACGGATATTTCATTTGTATCAAGAATAAATGAGATACTCTCTTTGAGAGTCAAAGAAGTCCGTTTACATGACTTAGAACCAGAATCGACGACTATCTTTGAATTAGCAAAACATGGTTTTATTAAATTTAAACCATCACTGCATATGATACAAAGCAGAACTAAGAATGGCATCCTCGTGTATTCTTATTAAATCACATAACACTCAGCTGCGCACAATTGCAGCATCTGAGCGATTTCGTCGGTTTAGCGGCAGAATATAACAGCCAGCTACTTATAGAGCTTAATCTTATGCTATTAAAGCTACGGTTATCCCGTTTGTTCAGAAAATGCTTGCAAAATTTAGTGAATAATTGTATATATATTGTATATATGTTCACTTTATCGTGGAGCAAGCGATGTTAACAATTTTCGATTTTCAAATTCGATTTCCTGATGAAGCTTCTTGTATCTCGTATCTTTGCAAAAAGCGTTGGTCTAATGGTTTTAAATGTCCTAAATGTCAACATACAGAAGCCTATTATCTTAAAACAAGGAAGTCCATGCAATGCAAACGGTGCAGGCATCAAGTGTCTGTCACTGCCGGGACTATATTTCACAAAATGCATTTGCCGCTGCTAAAAATTCTCTGGGCGTGTTACTGGATCACGACATCCAAAAAGGGTATTTCTGCCAAAGAATTACAGCGCAAATTGGGATTAGGAAGCTATAAAACTGCCTGGACATTGGAACATAAAATCCGAAAAGTAATGAAATCTTCCGGCAAATACCCCATCAATGGTGATGTCGAGTTAGATGAAACTTTTCTTGGGCTGCTTGCACAATCTGAAAAGAAAAAACGGGCTTTCATCAATGTGGTTGTCGAAACCAACGGAAAAAATATCGGCCGTGCCTATTTGGAACATTTGCCAAACCATTCATCAGACGGGATCAAAACGTTTGTCACCAAAACTGTTGCTCCAGGTTTTACTGTTAAAACCGACGGTAGCTCCGCCTATAAATGGCTAAAAAAACAATATAAGCATAAACCCCATAAAATGTACGACAAGAAAGAGAATAATAAACATCTACCCAAAGTACATATCGTGATCACAAATCTTAAAAATTGGTTGCGTGGTACTTATAACAGCATGCCCAGTAAACATGCACAACGTTATCTCGATGAATTCTGTTTTCGGTTCAATCGAAGATGGAAGATCGAATCGATGTTTGATAAACTTGTCGATAGAGCCATTATAACAAAGAACGTTACTTATGCTGAACTAACGGGATAGCCGTATATTAAAGCAGGTAAGCGTGGGTGTTATTAAGTAACATAATTCAATTTAACAATCTTGGTAAGATTATGAATTCTGGACTAATTAAATCAAATACATTGCATCGAGAAGTAGAGCAATTGAAGTTAAATTTTAAAAAAAACAATGATGCTATACCTGAGACATATTTAGCTGCCGAGATGATAAGTAATACATTTGATGAATTAATAACTAAGAATATAGAATTTAAAAACGCCTCAGATTGGCAATATGCTTCTACTCTAATGATATTTGGATCATATCAAAGTTGGATGAATGCTTATATTATGACATGTGTGGGATATTATGATATTGGTTTAATGTCTCTTCGCAGATCAATTGAATATGTTTGTTATTTATCAAAAATTTATCAATCTGATAAAAGGGCAAGAATTTGGATGGGCAAATGGGATGATAATGATAATCGAAAGAAATTTGCAAACAAATTCAGTATTCCGTCCAAATATTTTAGTCAAAAATATTCACATTTAATGGAATTATTAGTTATGCATGATTATGCTTCAGATTTTGGTGTTCATGGTAACTTTGAAGTACTAACAACAAAATATAAAAAAGATGAAAAAACAGGTCAGCTAATCTTTTCTTTTGTCAGTGTAAGAGATAATATAGAACTACCAATTGGAATGATGCTAATGGCTGGATATCGGATTTTACAATCCATTATTTCTGTATTGAAAGACTATATAAATAATTATGCAGAATTTTCAGGATTTTTTGATAATTTATCAAAAGCTGTTCATCAAGCTAGACTGAAAAGCGTACAAAGAGAATATAAGGGACTTGTACCGAGAGAAATTTTGGATGCAATTAACTCTGATAATAGAGAAGCATTTGAAGATTATTTTAGAAAATTAAAGGAGAAATTTAGCAATAGAAGTATCTAAATTTAGACTTTTTGGGTATCAGTTACGATATTTTTCTCTAACCTGTCTTACTAATTCCGGCACGTCTTCGGCTGTATATTCTGATTGTTCGACCTCATTCTGGATATCATCCCAAAGATTTTTTGCCTTCATAGCAAACAATTTTTGCGAAACCTGATTATCAATAAATTTTTGGATATCGCTTTCTCGAAATCTCCACTGATTCCCGATTTTAAAACCAGGCAGCTCTCCACGCTTCGTTTGTCGCCGCACTGTAACAGTGTTTACTTTAAAAAATTCTGCCACTTCATTGACAGACATAATTTTTTCTGACACTTTTGTTTTATCCTGTTCACCGAATTCAAAAATTTATTGTTCCTGAGCTTTCCAGATGCTTTGAGCAAAATCTCTCACCACGACCAGCAAGTTCTTCCATTCGTTTTCGCTGAATTGATTGATAGCATTTATGACTCGCTGATGGATTTTATCTTTATTTGGATTTTTAAGAAGCACAATAAGAATTCCACAATGGAAATTATCCCGGTACTGTGTGAATCCCTTATCTGTAGAAATTAAAAGACGGCTTTCGTTTTGAACCATGTCCCAGAGATATTCATCGGTGATCCCTTCGTCCTCAGTTCCGCGAACATCCTTTACATTATGACCAAGCTCCCTCAATTTTTGAACAGACATATTGGGAATATTTTCATCGACCAAAATCTTCATTTTATCTCTCTGCCATTTCAAGAGGAGTTACTTGCTCTTCTGCAAGTGAAGCAACATATTCCAGACACGCCAAAATGTCTTCGCGCTCCAATGAGGGGTATGCCTCCAGCAGGTCTTCAATCGTATCACCGTTGGCGAGCATTTTCACAATCTGGTGAACAGGAATTCTCGTGCCCTTTACACACGCCTGCCCATGACATATATTCGGATTTATTGAAATTCGAGTATGCATAGTATATAACATCCTTAATTATTTTCTGTATTAATTATCAAACTAAAATACTAACTTTTCTTAAAATAATCAAGACTTTTTGACAAATCCCCGGATGCAATCCCTACCAGCGCTCCGAGCACTGGCAGGGATTTCTTCAAACTAACGCACCAGCAACATCTTTTTCGTTCTGCTGAAATGCTGTGTTTTTATCTGATAGATGTAAATACCACTCGGCAAATGAGATGCATCGAAGCGGACGGTGTAGCTGCCGGGCTGCTTTTTCTCATTTATCAATGTGGCAATTTCTTCACCGATGATGTTGAATACTTTCAGGGTGACCTTTTCTTCGTTAGGAACAGTGTAGCGGATGTTTGTGTACGGATTGAACGGATTGGGGTAATTTTGATCAAGATTATATACAAATGGCTGTTGGATTGCCTGTTCGTCGGAGCGGACATTTGTATCAGGGTCCAGCCAGCCGAGCTGCTGCGCTTTATCCCGGGCAGCGCCGGCGTTGGCTTTTATCTGGCTTAAGTCATCTCCGGCGACAATGGCGAAGGTTGTCCACGCGGTATCCTCCGGTGCAATCGTGCCCAGACTACTTCCGGTCCAACTGCGCAGGTCAGCATTCTGGTAGATCGGATCGGTGTCTTGCGTGCACAGCCATTGCATGGAGATCGCCCGGATTTGATCGCCGTTGCCGAGCTCGCCATACGCAGGAGTTAATTTCATACCGGACAGTCCGTTCAGCGCAGCGATCCCGAAATGGCGGGAATCCTGAATGCCGTATTCATAAACGAGATCTTCATCGAGTGCATACCCGCCGTGATTGTCCTGATAATTGCCGATATCCCAATCCATGAAAATTCCTGCA
>WJKD01000638.1 GCA_014729315.1 Promethearchaeota archaeon
ATGGAATCGGATGACGAAATCGGGATTGTGGGCAGCAAAATATTGTTAATGCAGCCGTACAATCGCATCTGGTCTGCGGGCGGAAAAATTTCTGGTATAACCAAACGCACCAGTCAATACGGACAGGGCGTTATTGATAACGGCCAATTCAATCAGCCGCGAGATGTGGATTTTGTATCCGGCTGCTGTATGCTCATCCGGCGGGAGGTGTTTGAACGGATCGGAACCTTTAATGAAGACTTTTTTATGTATTATGAAGATGTGGATTTTTGCGTGCGAGCGAAAGCCGCATCGTACCGGATTCTGTACTGGCCGGATGCCGTGATCTGGCACAACGCCAGTGCATCGTCAAATCGCAGTTTTCGCGATTACTACAGAATGCGGAATCACCTGTGGTTTGTGCGGAGAAATGATTTGATACGCGGTTTTGGATTATGTACAATTGGATTAATACTGTTCGTCGAGAGATTTGGGCGGATTTTGATGCGGAAGTATGTCATGAAAGATAATGAGTCGATCAATGCACGACTCAGTGAGTTGGTAAAAGGATTTAACCACGGACTTCGAGAAAAAATCAGATGACACAAAAACATCTCGAAAAATTTCTCTTGTATTTTTTGTTATTTTTGATCGTCGAATCAATCGTTTTGATTTCGTTGATCAATACTGAATTGTTTCTATATAAGTTTTTGATAAATTATTTGTTCGTGGCGGCTGTTATTCCGTTTATGTTTGAAAAGATTAAAGCAGGAAGAATTGATCTGTTCTCACCGCTAGCTGTATTTACGTTTTTCTATCTGCTGCTGTTCGGATTCAAGGCGATTGATCAGGTTGCATTTAACCGGGAAGCGATTTTAGCAGATGAAATATATCACATTAAAACATTGCTATATGCAATTATTGGATTGCACTTTTTTCAAATTGGGTATTTCAGTGAAATAGGTAAACTAATTGCTAGAAAAATAAAAAGCTTTCCTGATGGTTGGTCGAATAGAAGAATTAAAATTGTGACGTTCTTTTATTCTTCATTTAGTATAATATCATTCTTAGTAATGATATTTTTGTCTGGTGGTTTTTCTTCATATTTTTTAAATATTCATCAAAATATGATTAGTGTTGTTAGCGGGTCTGCAATAATTTTTCTGGCTGTATTGGCCATAAAAATTCCTTTTTTGATTTGGCTTTATCAAATATTAAAGAAGAGAAGATTTTCATTAAAATTTTTCATTTATTTTTTGCTTGTGTGTTTCCTTTTAATCTCTTTAGGAGAAAGAGGACATTTCGTGACATTGATTTTTTCGATTATTGTAAGTTATCATTATTTAAAAAAGCGAATCAATTTTTTAAAATTGGCTGGACTCGGACTTTTTATGGCTTTATTTTTAGTGATATTTGGTATGTATCGTGATTTTACAACACAAGATTATAAGATAAAAAAGGCTGGGTTAGATTTAAAATTAGGAGTTACTTCTACTTATCATATTTTCATGAGTAATTTTGATCAACTGATCCGAGTCAAGGATGTCATAAAATTTGTTCCAGAAGAACTTGATTATCAAATAGGTGGAACTTTTTTAAACTTGTTTTTAAAGCCAATTCCATCACGATTATGGAAAGAAAAACCACAAGGAGCGGGAATTGTTATTTCTAAGGAGATATATCCAAAACATTATCAAGCGAAAGTAAGTGTCGCACCCTCTTTATTAGGCGAACTCTATTTAAATTTCCATATTATTGGCATTATCGTTGGTATGTTCTTTACCGGCATAGTTGGTCGCGCACTTTATAGTTTTTTATTGAAAAATATTAATAATAGTAATGGTTTTATAGTATATTTATTTTTACTTAGCAGTATCTATTCTGAATTGAGAGGTGATTTTGCTGTTGTTACTTCATTTTTAGTATTTAATTTAGTATTACTTGCTATTGCTTTATCATTTATTACTATAACAAAAAAAAATTGTTGAATAGTTATTAAAATCAAGGTAATAAAAATTATTAGTATAATCAGAGTAATGAAATCCATGAAACACTGAGAATTTATTTAATAAGACATACAAAAGAATACTCAAAAATAAATAATTGAAAATGATAATTTCATCTATTTATAGCAAAATAAAAAAAACAATTAAAATTGTAAAATGGGAAAAATTTGCTCTAAAATATTTTAATTGTCCTATTTGTGGTTTTTCAATACTCATCAGGCTTGATGATAATGATCTGGGTGTCCGATGCCTAACGTGTGGTTCAAGCGTTATTACACTATCCTTAGTTACGGTTTTAAAAAACGTTGTACCAAAACTAACTGAAAAAGTAGTTTATGAATTGTCGTCAAATGGTCCTTTGTTTAATTTTTTGAAATATAGTTCAAAATTGTTAGTATTTTCCGAATATTTTGATGATGTAAAACCAGGAAATTATAAAAATGGAATTCAGTGCCAAGATGTTCAAGAATTAACATATCCTGATAATAGTTTTGACATTTGTACTTCAACAGAAGTTTTCGAGCATGTTCCAGACGATCGAAAAGCTTTTAGTGAAATGTTTCGTGTGCTAAAACCTGAGGGCGCTTTGATATTTACTGTGCCATTGAATCAAGAATACAAAACCATTGAGAGAGCTGTTATTGAGAATGGTAAAATTCAACATATTCTACCACCAGAATATCATGGTGATAAAATTAGAGGATGGAACAAAGTCCTCTGTTTCCGAAATTATGGCAAGGACATTTGCCAGAGAATATCAAACCAGGGTTTTACTTTAGTTGAGATTGTTAAACCAGATTTAAATTGGTTTGGGCTAAGTCACTTTGTGGTTGTGGCACATAAATGATAATATTATTTGAATAGAATTGCTTAAATAAGTTTTAGTAAAATATTATTAGTTGATAAAACAGTTTGTCATACAATTAATATTTAGTGGGAAACTTTATGAAAAAAATATTATGTTTATCAATATTGCAAATATTAATCCTATATAATATTTTTTATGGGCAATGGTATGATCCTCAGTCAACACAAGTAACTGTACTTTTAGAAAAAGAAGATAATGGTAAGTTTGTTACTTATGGTACAGGTTTCTTATTATATAATTATGAAAAACCTCAAAATCCAATAGTAATTACTTGTGCACATCTCCTTAAAAGGTCTAAAATTTTTGTAAGCATTAATGCTGATTCTACTTTAATAAATGAATTTAAGCGACAAAAGTTGGCAGCGATAAAACATAAAAGGCTTTGGACATTAGAAGGCAATAAGATAAGATGTCTTGTAAGCCTTAGAGAAAAGCCTAATAGAACATATATAACACATTCAACTTTAGATATTGGGGCATTTCTACTTAGCTTCCCTTTTAATAAAGTCGTTGATGATTCAGGAAATGTCATTCTTAAATTTGTAAATACGCTATCAATAGCTAAAAGCGGTATAAGACTGAAGGAAGAGGCAGCACTTGGAGATGAAGTTTATTTCGTTGGTTTCCCATTTGGTATAGGAAGCTTTGGTCTGGTAGAACCTTTGGTAAGATCAGGTTCAATTGCTTGGTTTTCTGAGGATTATGATATTTTTCTTTTAGATGCTTTTTCATATGGTGGCAATAGTGGAAGTCCTGTATTTCTTAAAAGGATTATATCAAAACCAAGCCATCTATCTTGGGAAAATGCTTCATTAGTTGGAATGATAACGGGCCATCAAGGAATCAAAATTGATAATGTTCTGACTCAACCAAAACCTGATGAATTAAAATTTGAGAAAGGATCAATTGAGATGAACTTTGGTTTAGCTATATGCGTCTGGTCTGATGATATCTTGAAACTTTCCCAGGAAGCTATGAAATTATCAATAGAGTGACAAAAATGATATTATAATAATCGTTTAACGTTTTCATATCTAGCTTGAATAAATTTATTGGTAGTGATTTGATTGAATCTCTTCGTGTCTTTTTCGAAGTTTTAATTTGAAATTACGCGGGTAGCTGAAACAATCAATCTAATGTAACCTATAAATATTTTTATGTGAATATAATTAGTTTTACAAAGTTAACTTTTATGATAGAAATTAAAATTTATAAAAAAATACAAATTATTTTTTAATTATATTATCGTTATGAATATAGGAATAAATCTCCTTCCGATAAGGCGGGAATTAACTGGTGTTGGAGTTTATGCTTACAATATAGTTGAGCAGCTTCTTCAAATAGATAAGTTCAATAGATATTTCATATTTAATAACAAGGAGAGCGATGACGTTTTTCAATTTAATACAGATAATACCCAGGTTATCACATTCCCAATAAGGGCACAAAATGTTTTTAAGAGAATATTTTGGGAGCAGTTCATTTTTCCTTTATATTTAAAAAAGTATAAAATTGATGTTCTGTTTTCTCCGTCAACCATTTTGCCTGTTTTTTCAGGTTGTTATAACATTATTTGTATTCATGATCTAACTCCTTATCATGTTGAAAAGAAATTTACAAAATTACGTTCTTTTTATGTTAAAAAAATGATTGCACTATCAGCACGACTTGCTGATAAAGTCTTAACTGTTTCTCAAAATACTAAACGCGAATTGCATGATTTAATAGGTATATCAGAACAAAAGATCGCTATCACTTATAACGGAATTAACAAACTTATATTGGATTCCGACAGATCTGGTTGGATTAAATATAAAAAGGAGAAACATATTCCAAATAATTACTTGCTTTATGTAGGTACGCTTGAACCGGGTAAAAATATTGATGCGCTTATATCTGCATTTGAAATATTAAAAGATACTTATAAGTTACCACATAAGCTAGTGATAGCCGGAGGAAAAGGTTGGATGTTTGATTCTATTTTTCAAAAAATTAATAATAAAAATCTAAATGACCAAATTATTTTAACCGGATATGTCCCGAATGAATATTTACGCTTATTGTATCAGGATTCTGATCTTTTTATATTCCCCTCGCTTTATGAAGGTTTCGGTATACCAGTACTAGAGGCTATGTATTTTGGAGTTCCTGTTATTGCATCAAATACTTCGAGTTTACCTGAAGTAGTCGATAATGCGGCGAAATTAGTTGATCCTCTTGATGCTAAAATGATTGCTGACACAGTAAACCAGGTTTTATTAGATAGCAAATTAAAATCAACAATGCAGGAGAGAGGTTTTAAACAAGCTGCTAAGTTTTCATGGAAGAATGCTGCTGAAGTAACTTATAAAGAATTGCTAAAGTTTGAAAAGAATGAAAAAGCAAATAGTTTATGAAAACATTGGATCTCACAATAGTTATAGTCAATTATAATTCAAATGCTGTTTTAGAAAATTGTTTAAGTTCAATTGAGAATAATACAAAAGATTTAGCATACGAAATAATTATCGTCGATAATGCATCTAAGGATGCAATTGATTATTTTAAAAAAAATCATCCCGATATAAATGTTATTAAAAATTCTAAAAATATGGGATTTAGCTACGCGAATAATCAGGGGATAAAAAGTAGTAATGGTAAATATGTGCTTTTGCTTAATCCGGATACCATAATTATTAATAATGCATTAAAAATTATGGTTGATTATATGAATGAAAATTCGATGGTTGGGATAATTGGCCCTTGGGTTTATGAAAAAGATGGGAAAACATTACAATTATCCTGTCGTTCTTTTCCTTCATTCAGCACTGCATTTTTTAATAGATATTCATTGTTTAGCAAATTATTGCCGAGAAATAAATGGACTAAACAATATTTACTAACTGACTGGGATCATTCGCATGTCACTGAAGTGGATTGGGTTTCTGGCTGTTGTATGATGATTCGGAAAAAAATGCTTGATCAAATAGGCTTGCTTGATACACGTTTTTTTATGTATAATGAAGATGTCGATTTGTGCCTGCGAGCAAATCAGAACAATTGGCATGTTCACTATTTGCCCGATGCTAAAATTGAACATCATATAGGAATAAGCTCAAGTTCGGTTCAAAATAAGATGGTCATTGAAAGACATAAAAGTATGTGGAAGTATTATAAAAAGCATTTTAAAAAGAATTATTTGGTTGATATAATCACTTATGCGGCAATTTGGGTGAGAGCTTCGGTTAAAGTTTTCCCCGGTTACCTAAGACAAATTTTTTGAAAGGTATTTAATTGAATACCTTTGATCTTATAAATTTAGGAGCATAATCATGATTCTACTGCTTAGCACGTGCCTGGTGGCATTTTCAATTGCCGTGATATTGACTCCATTGATCAGAAAATTTGCATTGAAGTATGGCATCAATGCGAAAACGAATCATCGCACTGTTCACCATGGGGAGATTCCCAAACTGGGCGGGCTGGCGATTTACGCCGCGTATCTCGCTGGTTTCGGGATGATCATGTTGTTTTCGCATGGGAGTCTGGAGCCGTTGATTCGGGAGAGCATTGTTTTCCTGATCGGGGGAACCCTTATCGTGTTGTTGGGAATTTTCGACGACATCAAGGGTGCGAACTGTTATCATAAATTCAGCATTCAATTGCTGGCTGCGAGTATCGTCGTTTTTTCGGGCTACAAAATGGCAGCGATTGTCAATCCGTTCGGCGGCGTCATTTCGCTGGGATATTTCAGCATCCCGTTTACACTGCTGTGGATTGTGGGCATCACCAACGCCATCAACCTCATCGATGGTCTGGACGGGCTGGCGGCAGGGATCAGTCTTGGCGCATCGATCATCATGATCGTGGTGTCGCTGTGGTTCGGGAACATCGCATCGGCATTTCCCGCGGCAATTCTGGCAGGATCGCTGTCGGCATTCCTGTTCTTCAACTTCAATCCCGCGAAAATATTTCTGGGCGATACCGGCAGTCTGTTCATCGGATTTATGTTGGCGTGCTTTTCCATTAACGGCACGTTTCGCGAAGCCTCGGCGATATCGATACTGATTCCAATAATTGTA
>WJKD01000639.1 GCA_014729315.1 Promethearchaeota archaeon
CTTCACGATTTTCAACTTTTTCGAATAATATCTTCGTAATATTCTGATTTTTATAAAATTTCAGTGCTATTTGTGGTAGAATATCTCTAATGGTTTTGAAAGGGATTTTTATAATGATTTAAATATAGTGACTATGTACTCTTTATAAAGGTGTTTGATTTTTCGGGAGTTTTTTGGATGAAAAGTGAGCGAGAACGATTACATTTAGCAACGAATTGTCTGGTGGAACAGCAATTCTATAAAGTGGGAAGAGATATTATTGTCGGTCGTACGCCCAGCGTGAGCGTAAAAATCAGTAAATCCGGTCAAATCGTAAAGAAATTTAAAGATTTATTTTTGGATAATCTTGATTTTTTCTTGAAAGGAAAATATTTCAACTTTTTACAGCCATTTAAAAAAATTAAAGGCTTAAACGATGCTCAAATTCAAGATATTAGCGAGGAATTAGACCAAAAATTTAACGAATTACAAGATTCTATTGACGAAATCGTTGTGATTTACACAATCGTGACCAGCGTAATTATATCAAGAATTCGGGACCTTCATTTCAACGAATCAATAGAAGAAATTAAAAAAAGAACGAAGAAAAAGGTAAAATCACTTTCCAAGATTGAAATACAAGATCAGTTAAACCAATTGTTTATGGTTAACGACGATAACATTTCAATTTTGTATAATTTATCATATTTAGATGCTCTCGCCGAGTCGTTTAACTACAATAAAGTAGCTAAAATTTGTAAAATCCAAAAAGGAAAATACATTAATCGCGTAGTAAAAAAAATTATAGCTTCTAAAAAAAAGAAGAAATAAGATATTTGCATTAAAAATTCTTTGTGCTTAAATGAATCTTGAGTATCCAATAGGAGTGTGGATATTATTCTAAGATTTTTAAATCTTTATTCTAAGTAGAACTCGATATCATCTTTCATGGATACTATTTCTGAGATGTTTTGAGAGAATTCCTCGTTAGTAATTTCCTCTTTCTCAATTAAGGACTTAGCTAATGCGTAATATTTCTTCCAATTCTCTGAATCTACAAGACTTTTTAACTTTGTACTGAAAGAATATAAATTCAAATAGAGATCTTTGTAATCTCCGTCAATTAATTTCTTACCTCCAATGTGATCTACCGTTTGACTCAGAGACGCCTTAATTCTCTCTAAGTAATATTTTAACTTAATTTTTTTATCATTTATTTCGTCCTTGATTTGTTTGATATCTTTTTGATATTGAACAAAACTTTTATTATCTTTTAAAAGCTCCGATATTTCTAATAATCTTTTGGTAATCTTCAGTTTTGTAAGAGAAATTTCTGTGTTTAATTGGTTGACCAAATTTTCTTTCTCATCTAATAAATCTTTTCTTTCTTCTGGGCTTAAATCCTTCTTTTTAGACCAAATCGATTCTAAAATTTTAACTTGATCTTTTATTAACGAGTCCTCCTTTACCAATTTCCTGTTTGCATAGATGATTTGAGTTATTGGTCCGTCTAACTCTCGAAACTTTTTCGAAACTGCGATACTACCCTCAAAGAGGTTCTTAAAACTTAAAACTGATTTTATTATTTTAGGAATAATCTTGTGGACTAATTTTTCGTCTTCTTTATCAGCTATTAAAACCAAATCAGCGTCTATTTGTTCAATATTAGTAATCACGACGGTATAATCGCCAAGCTCAATTGCTCGTAATTCCTTGGATCCACTAAGGACAAGCTCAGAAATAAAGGATTGGAGGGCAGAAAAAAAAGCGCTGAACATTTCTAAATTACCATTGCTTACATCCGATAAATTTTTCTCGTAAATAGGAATTCCGGATTTATGTTGGTATAAGAAGAGGGAGTATAACATTTAGATTCGCTTCTTTATAGTTTGATTCGGCTTTATTCGTTTCTAATTATTTCTGGCTGGGTTTAATTAATTTATTATAGAATATATATTATGAATATATTCTATTTTTACTATTTTTACATATTTATTTATTTTTATCTTTAATAACCGTTTAATTTTTTCAAATTTCCAATTAAAACAATCAAAAGTTGTTCAATTTCCGGTAGTTCAAGTTTACCAATATGTTATGGAGATTATATTTAAAATCGTTAAAATCTTTAAGTGAAATGACTATCGTAAAAATACTAGATTGGTGATTAATCTGACTGATAAAAATTGCGATGATATAACAACTAAGTTACAAAAATATAGTAATAAGCAGGTAACAATAGAGCAAGCTATTAGGGACTTTATCGAACCGGGTGATAGGATCTTCATCGATTCGGGCTGTGCTGAACCTATTGATCTGACTAAAAAATTGATAGAACTTGGTCCAGAATTGCCGGATGTAGAAATCCTTCATTTCTTAAGTCTAAGCGATCTTGACTATTATAGGAAAGTAGGAGAAGGGATAGAGGACCTCTACAGGCATAACGCTTTTTTCATAGGAAAATCGTTGCGAAAATATATAAAAGCAGGTCAAGCAGACTACACGCCAATGTTGTTATCAGAGATTCCAAGACTATTCAAATTGGGTCAGATGCATTTAGAAACTGCGTTGATACAAGTGAGTCCTCCAGACAAATACGGTTTTTGTAGCTATGGTATTAATGTGGATATAGTGAAACCTATTGCTGAAGCCGCAGAATATGTGGTAGCTGAAATCAATCCCTATATGCCTCGGAGTTTAGGAGATTCTTTTATTCATATTAAGGATATTGACGGTTATGTTATTTCTGATCACAATGTAATTGAATTTTCGTATGGAGAACCCGACGAAGATGCAAAGAAAATAGGAAAATTCGTTGCTTCTTTAGTTGAAGACGAATCAACTATACAGATGGGCATTGGACAGATACCAAACGCAGTGACCGAAGAATTAGTTGACAAAAAAGATTTAGGGATTCATAGCGAAGTGTTTTCAGATGGAATTGTGGATCTTGTAGAAAAAGGAGTAGTTACATGTAAAAAGAAAACAATTCATAAGGATAAAATTATTTGTTCGTTTGTGATGGGGACTCGTAGACTTTACGACTTCGTAGATGACAATCCTATGGTGGAATTTCATCCTTGCGATTATTGTAATGACCCCTTTATTATAAGTCAGAATAAAAGGCAAGTTGCAATCAATGCCGCTCTTTCTGTTGATTTGACCGGTCAAGTAAACGCAGATTCTCTTGGTCATCAATTCTATTCGGGTATAGGCGGGCAAGTAGATTTTGTAAGAGGTGCTGGACGAGCAAAAGAGGGAAAGCCAATTATGGTGCTACCAAGTACAGCAACTTTAAAGGATGGGACGGTTGTCTCTAGAATTGTGCCTTATCTTCAACCTGGCTCGGGGGTTGTAATTACACGCGGAGATGTTCATTATGTCGTAACCGAATGGGGTATTGCTTATCTTTACGGCAAAAGTGTGAGAGAACGCGTACTTCAGATGATTAATATAGCCCATCCCGATTTTAGAGATGAACTTTTGGAACACGCGAAAGAATGGAATTATGTCTATTCTGACCAAAAGTTGCCAAAATCTATAGACGGAAGAATTAGTTTATATCCAGAGAAATATGAAACTAGCTTCAAGGTTAAAGACGGAAAAACGATTAAAATTCGACCTGTACGCCCCACAGACGAAAGGATGATTCAAGAGCTTCATTATTCTTTAGATAAAAAAGATAGATATTACAGATTTTTTGCTCCAGTTCAAGACTTTCGTCATAAAAAAATGCAACCTCTCGTCAACATCGATTATTCTACAGACATGATTCTTGTTGGAGAACAAAACGACGAAATTATTGCATTAGGAGCAGTTTTTAAAACCACAAATCCTTCCTTAGGAGAGATCGCGTTTATTGTCCATAGAGATTGGCGGGGACTTGGAATAACAAAATTCTTGTTGGATTATTTAGTGAAAATCGCACGAGAATTGAATTATAAATCGTTAGGAGGCACAATATTATTGGAAAATAAACCTATGCTTCACATTATAGATAACGCCGATTATCCATTAACCTTGAAAAAAATTGAAGGGGGAGTTACGGAATTTGTTATGGATATTACCAAGTAATATATTTGAAGATTTAAAAGCTGATTTTTGATTTATTTACAAACTATAACAATCTTATTTTAATAAAATCTCATTCTTAACTTCTTCATCTAAAAGTGCTTTGTGTTTTTAAAAAAGGAATTTTTTTTGAGTAAATGAAAAAAGAAAGAATCCGGGTTCTACAAAAAGGTAAGGAAAAAAAAGGTCCTATACTTTATTGGATGAGCAGAGATCAGAGGGTTAACGATAACTGGGCTTTGATCCACGCTCAGCAGATTGCATTAACTCGCAAAGAACCCTTTCTTGTTATCTTCTTCCTAATGGCTGAATTCTTAGGAGCTATGATGCGACAATATGATTTTTTTTTGTCTGGATTACAAGAAATAAGTAAAGAATTAGAAAAACTCAATATTCCATTCATCATAGTGGAAGGTACACCTCAAGACAAAATACCTAGAGTTATCGAAAAGTACAATATTTCTCAAATTATCTGTGATTTCTCACCCTTAAAGATTAAAAAAGATTGGCTAAACGGTATTACGAAGAAACTTGATATTCCGATTGCCGAGGTTGACGCACATAATATCATTCCATGTTGGAAAGCATCAAATAAGAAAGAATACGCTGCGTATACTTTGCGCCCTAAAATAAAAAAATTACTACCGAAGTATTTGGATTCTTTCCCAGACATAAAACCACATCCGATTAGAGTTAATTATGATGTCCCAAGTATCGATTTTCGTAAACTTAAGTCGTTTCTTAAAGTCGATAAATCGATTAATAAAATAAAATGGCTAAGTCCCGGCGAAGACGCTGCCCACAGGGTTTTAGACATTTTTCTCAAAACTAAATTCCGAGACTATAGAATGAAACGGAATGATCCGAATGAAGACGCTACTTCGAATCTATCACCATATCTCCACTTTGGACAGATATCAGCACAAAGAATAGTGCTCGAATGCCAGGAAATAAATCCCATTTCAAATTTAAAAGGAACTTTTTATGATGAAATTATTGTAAGACGGGAATTATCAGATAATTATTGCTTTTACGAGTCAAACTACGACTCTTTTGAGGGCTTCCCCAATTGGGCTCAAAAAACGTTAAAAAAACACAAAACTGACAAGAGGGAGTATCTCTACAATCTTAAGGAATTTGAACGCGCTAAAACTCACGATAATGCTTGGAATGCAGCACAAAATCAAATGGTAAAGACTGGTAAAATGCATGGATACATGAGGATGTATTGGGCTAAAAAAATACTTGAATGGACGGAAACTTCGAATGAAGCGATGAGGATTGCTATTGCTTTGAACGACAAATACGAATTAGATGGAAGAGACCCAAATGGCTACACAGGTATCGCATGGAGTATAGGTGGCGTTCACGATAGAGCGTGGAATGAAAGAAAAATATTTGGAAAAGTTAGATATATGTCTTTCCAAGGATTAAAAAGAAAGTTCGACATAAATCAATATATAGATAAATATGCAGATATATGAAAAAGTGATTGAAAATGAATGAATTTCCTAAACCTATAGTTATTATAAGTAAATGTATTGAATTCGAGTTTTGTCGATGGAACGGAATGATTATTAAAAGTCCTTTTGTAAAAATTTTGAAAAAGTTTGTCGATTTCCGGCCGGTTTGCGCAGAAGTTGAAATTGGATTGGGTGTACCTCGAGATCCCGTGAGATTGGTTTTGAAAAATGACGAGTTGAGAATGATCCAACCAAAATCGATGAACGATTATACCTCAAAAATGAAGAATTTCTCAAATAGATTTTTAGATTCGCTTGATTTGGTGGACGGATTTCTATTAAAATCCGATTCCCCCTCGTGTGGTATTTTACACACTAAACATTACCAATCTGCAGAGAGAGGTGCCCCCACTCTCGCTAGAGGTCCAGGTCTTTTCGGGAAGGCTGTGCTTGAAAGATTCCCAAAAAAAGCGATAGAATCAGAAGGCAGATTAACTAACTTCAGAATTAGAGAACACTGGCTAAATAAGTTGTATTGTCTTGCAGATTTTAGAATAGTAAAAAGTTCAGATTCCATGTATGAATTGGTTAAATTTCATACTAAAAATAAATTTCGATTTATGGCTTATCAACAGCATATAATGAGAGAAATGGGTAAAATTGTTGCGAACCCAAATAAATCGAGCTTTGAAGAGATTGTTAGAGTGTACGAGGATAAACTTAACACCTTATTAAATCATCCACCAGCTTATACAGCCCATATTAATGCTATGATGCACGCATTAGGTTATTTTAAAAACAAATTATCTTCGGAGGAGAAAGCTTTTTTTCTAGACGAATTGGAAAAATATAGAGCTGGATGGATTCCTTTATTTATCCTTATAAACCTAATAAACTCTTGGATCATTAGGTTTGACGAAGAATACCTTGAGGAACAGACCTATTTTAATCCATACCCTGAAAAACTTATGAATTTCGATTTAAGGGACTCGTGGAGAGGAAGAAGTTATTGGAATAAAACCAAATAACGATTATAAAATATTTTCGTTAAACTCAAAAGAAGTTTAATATTTTTTACCTACATAGTCTTAACAAGGTGTAAGATATTTTAATCTCGGAGTTTCATAAATTATTTAAAAAAAATGGGCTAAATAAAGATAATATATCCAAATTTCAAAATATTATCTACTCCTATTTTAAGCAATATGGACGAGACTTTCCTTTTCGAGAAAAAATATCCCATTACAATGTGTTAGTTTCTGAGATTATGCTCCAACAAACTCAAACTGGAAGGGTTTCAGAAAAGTTCCTAAAATTTATCGAGCAATTTCCCGACTTTAAAACCTTAGCGGAAGCATCCACAGACGATGTACTTAAAGCTTGGCAAGGACTAGGCTACAATCGAAGAGCCATTGCCTTAAAAAAAATAGCAGAAATCATCACAAACGATTACGATGGGAAATTACCAAGATCACTCGAAACACTGAAATCGTTTCCTCAAATCGGTCATAATACGGCATCCTCCATTTTGGCTTTTGCATTTAACGAGCCTACAATATTTATCGAAACTAATATAAGGCGAGTTTATATTTATTTTTTCTTTCCCGGAAGAAAAGCCATAAAGGATGGCGAGATTATGCCCCTTCTGAAAAAAACTATTGACTATCAGAACCCTAGGAAATGGTATTACGCACTCATGGATTATGGAGTAATGCTGAAAAAAACACATCCAGAATTGAATAAAAGGAGCGCTCACTATCGTAAGCAAAAACCTTTTAAAGGATCTAACAGACAAATTCGAGGCAAAGTACTTAAACTCCTGTTAAAAACTTCAGAAATAGAACAAAAAGAACTTTTAGAGATGTTAAAAGTTAAACAAAATAAACTCTCAAAAATTCTGAAGAAACTCGAAGAAGAAGGTTTTCTAACTGTAAAACAAGGTATCATAAAGATTGTTAATTAGAACGCTTTCTAAGCATATGAGATATTCTTTTTGCGAATCTTTCTTGTTTTTTCCAATCACCATATACAATTCCTTTCGAATTTAGTTTCTCGACATATTTAAATAAACTCTTCGTCATTTTTCCTGGTTTTTCTCTAAAGAAAGGAGTATTAGGTAATGGTATAAAACTGTGCGCGTGGATTCTTGCTCCAAGCTTAACTATTTTTTTCATTACATCAATATTTTGTCTGAGATCTTCATCTGTCTCTTTAGGCAATCCAAAAATAAAATCTACATTAGGTATCAACTTAAATCTTTTGGTAATTTTTACTGATTCAATTATGGCTTCTACAGTATGACTTC
>WJKD01000009.1 GCA_014729315.1 Promethearchaeota archaeon
ATTATGTGTAATGCAGCGCCTAATAAATAGAGAATAAAGGCCAATAAAAGGAACTTTCCTTTCAATTTTACTTCTGGATTTTCGGATCGCAAGGAATTCGCTGCGAAAAGAAAGCCTAGTACTATGAATACCACTAAGTTGATAAACAAATAAACAATCAGAAGGATTCCTAGATCCATGTCTACGGGGTTAACGTAAACCGCTAACATTTCGATCTCAGTAAAAAGAAAATAAAAAATGAACACATCAAAAATGATCACACATAAGCTAAACAGGGGAAAAACTACCTTATAACCGCTTAGCGAGATTAATGAATTGACTGCGATGAACCAAACAATTACTACCATTGAAATTAAAACGAAATTAAGCACGATGTATAGAAAAGCAGAAATTACTATACCCGTGAGTAATAACACAATAAAGCTCACAGAGGAGGCGAGCCACGGTTTACCCATTCCAATCCACACGAAACCAACGTAAAGCAATATCTTATCTCGATACGCTCTATATTTATAAGCGATCTTCAACCCGATAAATGAGTTAATGGTAAAGAAAAGAAGACTGAAGATACCATTCATTACAACTATTAATTCTAAAGCCATAAAATCACTATTTTAGATTATAAATCTTTAAACATAAAGATCTATTCTAATTTATTTAAATATTGGTAATAAGTTTCATATTTAAAGAGAAAAAAAAATATAAATACCTATAGTTATTATGAGGATTTTAATAATCTCTTTTTCACTCCTTCTGGCATTGTGAAACCGATGTAAAATATGATTCCACTGACAACTAATATTAATCGGTTAGGCGGAAATGAGACTAAAATTTCAAAAGCTGCTCCTATTAAAAATAAAAAGAATGCAATGAATAGAAACCTCCCTTTAAGCTTTACTTCTTGTTTTTCGGACTTCAGTGATTTCGCTGCGAAGAGAAAACCAAGTGCCATAAAAGTTGCCAAATTAACGAAGAGATAAATAATAAGAATTGGCCCTAAATCCATGTCCACGGGATTGACAAATACTGCCAAAACTTCTAAATTCGTAAAAAGATAAAATAGAATCACCAATTCGAAGATTATGGTATAAATGAGAAACAAGGCAAAGAAAATTTTAAATCCTCTCATTTTGATTAGTGAATTTATCGCAATAATCCACAAAATTACAAATATCGAAATCATTAAAAAGTTCAGAATAATGTATAAAAATGCGGAAATCCCTTTACCAGTAAATAATAAATTAATGAAGCTAACGGAAGAAGCTAGCCAAGGTCTTCCCATCCCTAACCACGCAATTCCTACAAGAAGCAATCTAGTTTCTCGATATGTTCTATATCGGCAAGCTATTTTTAATCCAATAAATGTATTAATTGTTAAGAAAAGAATACTGAAGATTCCGTTTAATATAACAATTGTCTCTAACGCTATAAAAATCACTTTTAATATTTTGGCATTTTTACTATCAAATATCGAGTAAATTCAATTTAAATCTTACCATTCAGTTAATTTACTGTGAATTCATTCCTCAATTGAAAATGTGAATTAGAACTAAACTGGACTCTTCAAAAGAAAGTCATTCGTGTTGATCGTACAAGTATTAAAATCTGAAACTATAAAAATTCTCTATTCACTTAATTTTTACTTAATGAGGTATATTACCGAATTAATAACTAAGGAAATTAGGTTATAGAATTGATATTGCAAAACTGTGTTGATAAATCTGATGTGGTTCCCTTAACGAGTCTGGATAAGAACCTACATATTATAATTTTTGGTATTATTACCCCCTTGATCGGATCGATTATTGCTGCTGTGATCTTTGCGCGATTTTTAGCTCCGTTATTTATTAAAGCAAAGAATAACCTTTTGGCTCGAGATTACGAAGATGCCTTCATTAGTGAGAAGTGAAACCTCATAAAATTAAAGTGATGTTAAGGCAAATAATTTATTTGCTTTTACTTACGCTGGGATTTCTTGCGTTCTTATTTCCGATCGTTGATCCACAATTATGGGTGGACGAACAAACTTACTGTGTGTATATTGAAGAGATTGGCATTGATCCTCGATATGCATTTCAATTGACCATCGCTCTAGCAGGAATAATTTATCCAATTTCGGTAGGATTATGGGCTATTTCGTGGGCAATTGAAGATGCAGGTCTTGTTCATTATGTGTTTCAATCTGATGGATATTACGAAATAGAACCCGTGAATGTAAAATACACGAGTTATTTACAAGGATACGCTGGATTATCGTCTATATTTTTTATCGTCGAAATTTTTATGTATCACGCCTCGCATGACCGACTATCTGATTCATTTTTAGTGTTCCCTCCTCTAATTATTATCGTCCTGTGTTTTTTTCCAACTTATTTCTTGTTCAACAAGATTTTGGGATCGCACCAATACTTAAAGAAGAATTTGGAGGAAATCAAGAAACTTACTAAAGAAGACTTACAAAAATAAGCAACAATTTCTAATTTTTTTAATTCCTTTTTGAACCTTTATTTCGATATTACCGTAAATATTTGGCTGTGTTCGAATGCTTATTAGATTTTACCTCCGCAGGAGTTCCTATAGCGATTATATTTCCTCCCTTTGGACCTCCTTCTGGACCTAACTCGATTAAATAATCGCAATACGATAAGATTTCTATGTCATGTTCAATAATAATTACACTATTACCCTCTTGGACTAGTTTTTCTAACAATTCGACTAACTTTACAGCATCATAGAACGATAATCCTACAGTTGGTTCGTCTAAGATGTAGAGCGAATGTCCCTTCCTGGTTTTTCCCAATTCCTTCGCTAACTTAACGCGCTGAGCCTCTCCTCCACTTAATGTTGGGGAAGGTTGCCCTAAAGTAATATAACCCATTCCGATATCTTCCAACACTTTTAATACTTTAGATATAGTCGGATTGTCCTTGAAAAATTCGTATGCTTCTGTAACAGTCATGTTTAGTACATCGCTTATTGTTTTTCCTTTGTATTTAACTTCTAATATTTCAGGTTTGTAGCGTTTTCCTTTACATTCTCTACATGGAATAGTGAAGCTATTTAAAAACGATATTTGTAAATCTTTCACTCCTTGTCCTTTGCAAACTGGACATCTCCCTTTTTCAGAGTTGTAGGAAAAGTGACCCGCGGTAAACTCATGGTTCTTCGCTTCATGGGTTTTCGCGAAGATTCGTCGTATCTTATCCCATATTTTAAGATAAGAACAAGGTGTAGAAGTCCTTACTCTCGAAATTGGTTTTTGATTCACCACGATAAAATTTTCAATATTATTCCAACCTTCCAAAATTCCTGAAAGATCAAGCAGATCTTCTCCATTATCTTCATCGTTGTCTTCACTTGATTTTTTCTTTTTTTTTACCTTGTTCCCTCTTTTAAAATAAGGTTTTAATAGAGGAACCAATGTATTCAAAATTAGCGAACTCTTACCCGATCCTGAAACTCCAGCGATTCCTACCATCATCCTCAGAGGAATCTTAACTTCTACATTTTGAAGATTATGCGTATTAGCATGCTTGATAGTTAAATACTTCGTCTCACTGTTCATTTCTCTACGATTCTTATCTGACTTTTCTGGAAGCTTAATCTTTCCCTTAAGATATTGGCCGGTATAGGACCCTTCGACTTTTTTTATTGTCTCGAGTGGACCTTGGTATACAATCTCCCCTCCGCGATGTCCCGCTCCAGGTCCGATATCGAGAATTTCTTCTGCTATTTCTATAAATTGTTTATCATGTTCAACTATTATTACAGTATTTCCTAAATCTCTTAATTTTTGCAAAATACTGACTAAGGCTTCCTTTTCCTGCTCATGCAAACTCATGCTCGGTTCGTCTAGAATATAAATTAACGAATCTAATCCTCCATCCAAATGCGTCATCAAGGATAAGCGTTGTAGTTCTCCTCCGCTTAATGTAGGCATTGAACGGTTGAGATGCAAGTACGATAAACCGACATTTTTCATCCGTTCCAGTGCTAGTACGATATTTTCTGAAATAGCATTACCCTGTGTAGTTTTGATCTCTTCTTCAATCAAACTCTTTAGGTGAAGAATTAATTCTTCGCATGTCATCATTGCTAGCTCCCCGATATGTTTTTTACCGATTTTTATTTTTCGTGCTTCCTCATTTATCCGATATCCTTGACATTCTTCGCAGACTTGCTTAACCATGTAATTTTTGGAGATCTTCTGTCTTCGATACGCGCTTTTACTCTCTGCCATTGCTCTTTTCATATGAGGAATAATCCCCTCAAATTCTCTTTCTAGCTCACCGCTAAATCTTTTTGACTCCCATTGAAATGATAACTTTTTTCCACTTCCATAGAGAAATACTTTTTTAATTTCGTCGGAAAGGTCTTTATACGCTTTATCAATATCAAAATTATAAAATCGGGGCAGTTGCTCGACAAATCTGAGTTGATCTGCAAAACATCCAGAACCCGCTTTCGTTATTTCGATAAGATTCTTATTATAATCCTTCACCACCATTTGCTCTGTAATATGCATGGTATAGCCTTTTCCCTTGCACGAGAGGCACAAACCACTCGGTTCGTTGAAAGAGAAGTGCTTGACCTCTTTTCGTTCAACCACCATCCCGCATGTGTCACATTCGAGAGCATCTTGATTTACGGGAATGTTACATATTGGACATAACAAAATACCTTCTGTAGCATAAAGCATCCTTAACAAACTGTAAAGTCCCGTTTTCGTTCCGACTGTTGATCGAGGATTAACCACTCTTGTAGTTCGTTGCTCCACAGCTACCGTAGGACTTAATCCTTCAATGAGATCGAAAGGTTTTTCGTCGTCAAATTTGGGAGGAAATCCAATTGATTGGAGGTAGCGATTCATTGCTTCGTCAAAAATAATATCAAACGCAAGACTCGACTTTCCGGAACCAGAGATTCCTGTAATTACGACGATTTTTCCTTTTGGAATATTTACATTAATGTTTTTTAAATTATGGATTCTTGCTCCGATGACTTTTACCTCCTTCATTTCTTTCCCTCATTTTTTAATTTTAACTTATTTGGATTTATCTTAAAATTGCAATCATAGCATTCCTCGTCGTGAACGCAGACTTCTCCGTCACATTTTGGACATCTGTATAGTTCTTTTTGTTCTGTAACCCATTCATTAACTCCGATCTTTCTTATAGTTTTAAGATTCCCAATTAAGCTCACACCATATCTTGAAGTGTAATTTTCTTCCAATCTATTGAAGCTATCGCAAGGAAAGTCTTTGCATTCAAAACAATAGATTACTTCCCTTTTTCGTAATTTTGCACATTGTTTCTTAAAAAAGGTGCAATTTTTATCTCGGATCAGACATCCCTCACATCCTCTTTTGTATCCTCTGGCTTCAAGTAAGTCCTTTTTCAAGAGCAAATACTGTCTACACGCGCCACAATATAGACCGCATTGTGATATTAAATTATTAGATTTCATATTTTTTTCACCTTGATTTTCATTTTTTTAAATTATGAATTGATTATTACTTGTTATTGACGATATTGGTTGTTTACACTGCCAACATATTAAGTTATAAAAAACTATTTGACCACCACACTTGGGACAACGCCATTTTTCCTTCTGAAAATCTAACCACGTATCCAAACTCTCCCTCTCGATTGTTTCAAAATTATGAGGAATTTCATGGCGATATCTAAACCTTGGATCGTCTTCGTGAGAGCAAATTAATTTTTTATTTATAATATCGCATGGATATTTATCGCATTGTCCACAGTAATCAGTATTCTTATTTATACAGCATTTTCGGATTTTACATGTCCATTTTGACTTACGCTGTTGCTTTTTTTCTGACCTGCAGCCAAGACAAGTTCCACGATTATAAGAAGGACAAGCCTTACAGTAAAGTCCACAAAAAGAAACCAATTTCAAATCTTTACTCTTCTTTCTCATCTTAAATCTTAATTTTGGATAATTTAGTAAATATTTCTTCTTCTTTATGAACGATTTTTTGAACCTTTCGTTGGATATCGTCTAAATTGACATGCTCTAAACAATCTTCTTTATATTCGTCTACTTCTTGTTTTAACGAATCTGCGAATGATTTCCAATAAAATACTACGGTCTCCAAAAGGGGAATGACTTCATAAAGGATATCAAAATCATGTTGACTCCACGGTTTTGGACCTGAACGCAATTCGGGATGTTCTTGAAGTTCTTTAAGAAAATCTAAATATAATTTTCTAAAGCAAGAACCTCCCGTACCCCATTCTTCAATATAACCATAAGTTAATTCAAACATCAATTGTGCGAGGTTAACATCCTTTCCATTGTAAGGGCTTATAATGATGCCTTCAAGATCTTCTTTCCAGTCCGAAATGCTATTCGCAAACATCTTTAGTCCTTGAATACCGTTATTACTCAATGATGCTCTTAACATATTTGTGCATACTTGCTGAATAGCGAGTTTGATCCCCGCGGAAAGAGGGGGATGCTTTTCCTTTACACTCATAGAATATTGTATATTTTTAGGTCTTAAAAAAGGGGGACCATGTTCAGAACTTCTCGCTATTTTTAATCTTTCAATAGATATTTCCTGAAGACCTTCAAATTCCGTGTCTGCAACAAAAGCAACTGATCTTTCCTCGTCATACCCACCAAGTGCGACGAAATGTCCTCCAAAGTGGATCTCGTTTTCGAAATCAAAATAATTTAAATATTTTAAGTCGCATTGGACAAGAAGCGGGACATTATTGTCGATTAATATTTTTGATTCTTCCCACGCTTTATCTGTACTAGTGAAAGATTGCTTTCGCAAGCTTACTCCTAAAATTCGACAAGCTAGGGAATCGGGAGAAATGATATTTTGCTTCCCTCCTAAAAAAAAAGGAATATTATCTTCCACGATATCTGTGAACTGGTTTGATTTATCAAAAAAACCAAAACCGAATGTAGCGTCCAAGCCGAAAACCATCTCTTCCGACATTGGATAACCATAGTATTCGAACATATCTCTCAAAGACGACGATTCGCAATGTTTTCCTACTCTATGAATAAAATTTTCTACGATATGTGCTTTATTCAAACTTACCAAATCCATTCTTGTTGAGTTCGTCTATAACTTCTTTTAAAAACCCCAGATCTGTTTCTAGAATTTTAATTGGATGGATAAACAGTCCTCGAACACAAAGGGGAGTATTCTTATTTTCTTCTAACATATCTTCCAACTCTTTTAAGTGTCGAGTTATTTTATTGATGGAGTTTTTTAAAGCTAAAATAACCTCCTCTTCGCTAAGATACATCATATTTGAAAATGCGACGTAAAAATCTTCGTCATTCCTCCCTACAAAATTGCTAAGAACTTCTAAAATCTTGTTTTTAAGATTACGTGCTCCATCTTCGGTTATTTTATATACCTTTCGAATTCGATTATCGACTTCTTCGGTGTAAGAACTAACCAAACCATCTTCCTCCAGACCGTTAATATTACTGTAAATCGAAGATGTACCGATGTTTGTCCAATTTCTCATCCCCCGCTCCTCAATCTTTTGATCTAAACTATAAGCGTGGGATCCAATTGGATTTTCGGCGATTAAACCCAATATAATGAATTCTCGGTGACTTAATTTGTATTTGTTCTCGTTTTTGCGTGATTTTGACATTTATAATATATTCCATCCATAGAATATTATAGCAATATAATATTATATTAAAAGAATATTATTTATAAACCTTTCCAATTAAAAATCGTAGATTATGATAAAACCTTTTAAAAGGGAAATAGAAATTTTATAATGATTAGAAAATCTTTTAAAACTGTTTTTTTACTATAAAAAATAGAGCTTAGATTAAAGTTTGTCTAGATCGGAAGGCTAAAGTAAAACTTAGAACCGACTCCAAGCTTACTAGTCACTCCTATAGTACCGCCGTGCTTCTCCACTATCTTCTTTGCTATAGCCAGTCCTAAACCTGTTCCTTTTTCTTCACCGGTGGGTTCGGTGTCTAATTTTTGAAATTTCATGAATAATTTTGGGAGGTTATCCTCTGAAATCCCAGGTCCCTCATCTATAACCTTTGTAATTACTTGATTCTGTTTAAATTCAACTTCCACATTTATCTTGGAATCTGGTGGTGTAAATTTAATTGCGTTGCTTACTAAATTATTGAGCACTTGTCGTATTCTGGTAGGATCGAACTTCAATTTTGGAATATCGCTAGCAAGGTTAAGCTGTAAATCTATAGACTTTTTTTCAGCTATAAATCTATTAAGTGCTAGACTTTCAATGATGAATTCAGAATAATCCAGTTCTTCCAAATCCAGCTCCAACTTGCCGGCTTCTATTTTAGCTACGTCTAAAAGATTGTTAACGAGTTTAAGCATAAATTTACTTGACTTTTGAATCATTCGTAATAACTCATCTCTTTCACTTATATCTAATCGTTCAAAATAATTGATCAGGGCTGAAGATGCCATCGAAATTTCTGCTATTGGAGTCCGCAAATCGTGCGCAGCCATTCCAAAAAATTCGTTCTTTAAATTGTTTAATTCCTTCAATTTTCGTCTATGTGCTTCGATTTCGGTCACATCGTAAATCATAACTAAATTAAGGTTTAAGTCTTTGTAACTCAGATATTTGATTGTGACGTAAAAATATTTCAAGACAAATCTATCCTTTATAAAAAATTCTCTTTGTATTATACAATTCAACGGACCGCACTTTTCTTGGAAACTTTTAACCACACCTTTTCGCAAATCGCACTTACTACAATTATATGTCTTTCCACAATCCGTATGCTCCTTAATTGGAAATACACACCCTATTGCATTCCCGCACAATTCATTTAAAACTTCTTCTTCGGGTTTTTGAAATAATGCCGTAAATCCTTTATTTACGTTTACTACTCGAACATTTTCGTCAACAATAAAAACCGCGGCGGACATATTCTTTAACAAATTAGAAAGAAACTCGTTAGATTCTATCCACTCGTCGATTTGCTCAATCTTCATTTTCACTTTTCAATCCTCATGAATATTTTTTGAAAGGTTACTTATTAATGTTTCATCACTTTTCATTCCCAATAGAATTTTTTTTCCCAAAAATTTTTCAATTTAAATTTCCTCCCATTTTTCAGCCAAAGTATCACTTAGATATTATGTTAAGCCCTTTCTGGCGCTAATCTTTTAAACAACTTCTGCATTCATTTATATAACGATTAAAAATTTTTCAATTAAACATAAATCTCTCTAATCTATGGTAATATTTCTTTCTAAACCAACACATATATCTACTCGGGGGGAAAAGTCGTTTTATTACAGACTTAAAGATTTTTTTGAAGAATGGGATGGAGTATTTGTCTATTTTGAACCAAACATTCAAGGACTACGTCCTGATTGTCTTATATTATCTCCAATTTTTGGCGTTATAGTTGTGGAAATCAAGGATTACATTGCTCATAAACTTCGAGAAGTCTCAAAATCAGGAAATTGGAGTTATCTTAACGATTCAAAAGTAACTACTGTGAAAAACCCTTTTGACCAGATGTATCAATACTGGCGAGCGATTAAAAATATTACAAATTATTGTCATTTTCCAGACAATGTGCATATACCGATCATTCGGTTGATCGGTTTCAGTCAAATCTCAGATAACGAGGACGGGGCTATATCCAAAAATATCCAATTTATAGCTCCAAAGAAGTTATTTCTCTGTTTTAAAGAGCACTTTAATAGAAATAAAAATTTTAAAAACTTTTTCTCTGGCTTAAACTTGCAAGGAGAAAAATTATCTGATAAACATTTTAAAATATTGCGGGCAAATTTAATACCAACATGTAGATTACCAACTGTAAAACAATCAAATCTGAGAGATTATTATACTCCTGAAGATAGAATTAAGTTGTTAGATAGTAAACAAGAGGCACTTGCTTCCAAACTGGGAAAGGGACACCGATTAGTCTTTGGAGTCGCAGGTAGCGGAAAAACTGTTTTAGTTATCGCAAGAACTCGCTATTTAGCCCTTCGAAATCCTGATTGGAAAATTTTAGTGTTGTGTTATAATCGTTTGCTCAAAAATTTACTCTTTCATATGCTAAATCCACAAGATTTTGAAGCTGATATAACCATCAGCACATTTCATAGTTGGCTTCGAAATTACATACTGAGTGCGGGAAACGAATTTTCTCGTTTATATATGGAGGCGGAGGAATTAGCAAAAAGCGAAAATAAAATTTCCGAACTTTTTCGAAGTGTTGCTCCGAAATTAATGATGGAATTTTTGAATGATTTGGGAAATTCAAAAATAAAATACGATGCTATTCTAATTGACGAGGGTCAAGATTTCGAATCTGATTGGTTCAAGATTATAATGGAAGTAATAAATCTAAAAACCAATTCACTATTAATAACATGCGATGGGATTCAGGGTATCTATGCTCGTAAACAATTCAGCTGGTCAAGCGTAGGAATTGAAGCACGAGGAAGAACAAGAAGGTTTGAAAAATCGTATAGAACTCCCATAGAAATAGGCTTTCTTGCTCAAGAAGCCTTACCCGAAAATCTTCGAAAGTTGTTAGACAAATCCGACGAATTTATTTCTACTAAGAAATTTATTGGAAAACACGGGACTGTAGAAATTATTATTTCAGATACTCGTAGAGAAGAATATCTTAAATTAGCTCGAAAAGTATCTAGTTTGTTAAAAACACCTCAACAAATCCTCGTTCTTTTTAAATACAATATGTCAAAAAAGAATTATAATCACTACTTTTTCAAGCTTCTGGAGAAAATGAATATTAAATGGAAAGATTTAGAAACTCATAACTTTGAGTCTCCGAAATTATTAATTGGAACCTTACACGGGACAAAAGGTTTAGAGTGCGACACAATTATTATCCCGGAGGTTGATTTATATGATTCAGACGATGACCGACAGCTTCTTTATGTAGGTATCACCCGATCTCGAAAAAATCTCATTATAAGTGCGTCTAAATCAACTGAGTTAGTGCAATCTCTAAAAAATTTTCAGACATTGTAATTAATCCTACATATAGGACATAAACTCGATCCAACTAATACAAATCTATCTGTAGGCGTAATTAGTTTTACACTTATCAAATATTTGCAGATAATTGAATTCTCGGAATATGTTTTTAATATAACCTCGTCCGCGTTAAGATCAACTGAATTATCCATTATCGAGAGCTCACCAAAAGGTTCACCATTATGATTTTTTACGAATATGGCGCATTGATTGTTTTGATATTTATCAATTACGATGTCTCGATTTCGGGATATTTTTAGGATATATTTCATAGCAAACATACATCTTTATAATCGTTATTTATTAAAAAAAATGTAAGAGAGTGCTTTCAAAATAATTTATATTGAGATTAAATCTGGTATTTATAATGAAAAAAAATTGGGTGCATTTTAAGATCCAAAATGCTCGAAAATTCAAACATCACTCCATAAAAATCAAGATTTTGGAGTAATAAAAGACTTGATCTGTATTACGATTGTCGAAGATAAAAATGAAAAGAACGAGATATCCACAGCTAATATTTAAAGGAATATCATCTTATTTTTTAAGAGCATTTTGAATTTGCCTTTTAAGTGAGTGCTGGTAAAGGGTTTTTTTGCCATTAATTGACACAAAATAAGTTCCATATGGATATAAACCGTTTTCTTGCGCTTCCATACATGTATCAAACTTTATTATCTTAACTTTCTTTTTATTATTCATCTCCTTTATATCATCCACTAAGTCTACAATGTAAGGACATTGGTCAGTATAGAAAATTGTGACTCCAGATTCGTATTTCTCCGTCTTTTCATCTGAAATTGGGTAGAAGTTAGGTGTTGGAGCGTCTTTTGAAAACGCTTTAGCATACAACGAAAAGTAAGGTTCTATCTCATCAACTTTTTCAAAACCTAATTTTTCATATAATTTTGTTTTTGGAAGCCATCCGCCTTTATCCGCGGTCATACCGATAACTCCATGCATCCCAGCTTTCTTAGCATCTTGGATAGCGCATTCTAATAATCGAGAGCCATAACCCTTTTCTTTGTGCCTTCCAACTACCCAGAGGCAGTGAATAACCATCCAACCATCTGCTTTAATTCCACGCCAGTTATATTCTCCTGGGATATATTCAATCATTCCCCGAGAAGTTTTCTTACCATTTTCTTTCACCATCAAGAGTTTATATTTTAATCCTTCTTTAAATCGTTCTTTTATCCATTTTAACTTACTTTGGTATCCATTTAACTTCTTCTTCGTTTTTTTGCAAAACATTTCCTGTTTTTCAATATTTTTTTCGTTTATGTCTATTATTTCTGTCATTTATTACGCCTCCATTTCAAATTATTCGCTTTTTTGCTCTTTCTTTGTTAGAAGATATCCGATCATAATGGTTATTACAAGATTATTAACATAGACCAGCATACCAGGTAAAAATGTTTCAATTCCTAAATTTAATATAACGACAACTACTAAAAAATCTAGTAGAAAATTTATCACATACCAGATGGTTCCTGCAACTAGTCCACATGTCAGATAATCTTTTTCAACAGTTTTAAAAAACAAATACGCGAATATTGCATAATTTACGCTCCATACAGCTCCTAATAAAGCATTATACCATGTTGGATCTATCAGAGCCTTATTTGCTGAAACATCCCATAACAGAGTAGCGACCATCGCAGGAATAATCCAAATTAAAAAACCAAAAAAAATCGTTTTTATTAGCTGGTTTTTATCTAATACCTTTCTATTCATCTCATTTATGTTCATACTTTAACCTCCCTTATTAGAATTTAATTTAAAAAAAATTAAAATTTTATTTAGTAAATGTTTTATCCTTCATATTCGTCAAAAAATCCTTGTTTTACCCACCATTCATATCCCTCTTCTTGCCATTCTGGCCAGCCTTGGAGCCATGGAGCAATACGACAATCCCGAATGCGATCGCTAATTGGAAAATACGCTTTAAGATCTAAGACTGGTGTTCCCTCTATAGCATCTGTACCTTCGATCTGAACAATTCCCTTCTTTTCGTCAACAGAGATTATTTTAGAGGTCGTCAATCCGATTAGATTGGGCCGACATTCGGATCTTGTCGCAAAAATTCCGGTTTCAGGAGTATTTTCTCCATAGGGAGGAACGGTGGTCCAATTCTTTTGATTTCTAATCTCCTCCCTATCGTTTTCGTGAAACCAAAAAAGACTAATTACATGGCTAAAATTTCCTAACTGTTTGAGGGCTGATCGATATTTTTCTTTAATATCGATATAAAATTTCATCTTATCGGGAGTATCCCCTTCAATTCTAACATGACCAATTGATTTTAACCTAAAATCCTCTTGTATATTTTTCAATTTTTTCACCTTTGGTATAAAATTAGAAAAAAAAAGGACCTTATTCAGATCCGCCAAATTTGGTGGCAATTAAATCAATGATAATCGCAAAGATGATTCCTGCATATAAATAAGAGATAGCTGATATTCCGGCGGGAATTACCATTAAAAGACTAAAAACCCCTCCGATGACGGCGCCTCTGATAATTACATTACCGTAATCATTTTTTATAATAGTTATATTATCGGCAAATCCTAAAATAAAACCAAGCATTAACCGATTATACCATACGTAGAGTAAAAATTCTATAGTTCTTAATTCTGCAGGAATTGGAGCAGTAGCAGTTCCAATTGCGCAAATAACACCCGCAATAGCTCCAAGAACGAGACATATAGCCATTCGTACGATGTCGATTCCAAGTTTTTTCATAATATATCACATATTTTATTAGTTTAATTCAGTTTTTTCTAATTTTAATTATTTTTCATCAGAAAACATTTTTTATTTTCTGTGTTATTGTGAACATTTTTTTCTATTTAAACTAATTCAAAAAGTACCTAAAAAAAATGAATTTCTCTCATTACTACAAATAAGTTGCCTTTAAAGTTTTTTCAATAATAATAATATTCCTAAAAAAAATGAATAATCTTATATACTAATTTTGCATTAATTTGTACATAAGGAAAAGAAATTATTCTGTTCTGGAATGGAACCTATAATTTTAGGAGAAAAAGTTTTTAAATTGTTAGGCTGTGTGTATTACGGAAACCCGTTCCATTCGGCAAAAAGTTGGGATCCGAATAACGAAATAGGTAATACTTGGCGTAGATTTGAAGCTCTCGGGAAAAAATATTGGAAGTTTCTAAATAAAATAAAAGCTGGCGAAGCTTACGGTTATGAATTGCATATTGAACCCGTCGATTACGATGCGAATAGAAAATTCCACGTCTTTGTGGGTATTGAAGTAAAAAATCACGATTTTTTTCCGTTGGAAATGTTTTACAAGGAGTTGCCCCGAACGAAGTACCTCTTCTTTAACACGAAATATAAGGGAGAGGAATCGGAATATGTATTTACGAAATGGCTTCCAGAATCTAATTTTGAGACCTCGTTCCCATACATAATGCAGTCTTATCATCCGGATAGATGGAATAACAACGACATTGAAGGTTCCTTAATGGATTGGTATCTTCCTATTAAAGAAAAAGGCGGTGACTAATTATTTGATATCAGAAAGCATCTACGATGATTTACTAGATTCACTTGAAAAAGATTTTACGGAAATCATGTTAATTCTAAAATGTTTAGGGAACGAAAATAGATTACAAATTTTAATGTATTTGGTTAAAACCCCAAAATCGTATGGAAATATCGTTAAAAACATCGAATTGAAGAAAACTGCGGTTTCAAACCATCTTTCGCAGCTTTTAGACGTCAACATGATTGAAAAGGAAGAACACGGGGTTTATAAGATTTCAGCAGATGGCTTATCTTTCATTAAAGCAATTGAAAGAGCATATCAAGATTTACCATCAAAACAAGTAAAGAAATTTGAAACTCTACAACAAAGAAGCATCTCTAATTCCTTTTTAGACAGATTTAAATTATAAATTTCAAATATGATAACACTAATTGAAAAATGATTAATTGGCTATTTATTTGAAATAAACTCGATAAAATGGATTGTAAAGAGTAAATTTCTACTTAAATCCGCAATATTCTTATTGTTTATTATAAATAACCTAAAAAAAGAGGGATTTTTTTAAACATATAGGCATGAAAAACAATAAAGTGAAAGTGATAGTTTATTCTGATTACATA
>WJKD01000640.1 GCA_014729315.1 Promethearchaeota archaeon
ATTATATGGAATATATTATTTTAAATACTTATAATTAAAATAGAAATCCCAATTTATTACTTAAATAGTGAACCTTATTATAGTAATTTTTATGAATTGAAAAAAGAAGATTTTAGTGATAAATCATCGTTAAGAAAATATAATTTCAAGTTTATTTTTAAAAGAAAAGCTTAAGATTAATATACTTCAGCATACATTAAGCATATAATGACTGAAAAAGTTAGTGAAAAAATCAAAAAACAAATTTTCAAATTAATCTCAACACCTGGAATACAAATCGTTGATATTGTAAACCAGCTTAATCTTGAATACGACCTCGTTATGGACATATTGTCGGAAGAGTATTTGAGGACTAATCTTGATTATGGAAGGCGCTTGTGCTGCCGCTGGTAGATAAATATCAATATATTTGGTCTCACTTCTTCTAATTCTAACGATAAAAAGAAAATTATCTTTACAAAGTCATTTACAATAACTAATTTGATTAACTAAGGGAACAATAAAGATAAAATTTTTTAAGTTTCATTGATTTGATAACCTACTAAGTTCAGATTATTTTTCTTAATGCTTAGGACGCACTTTTAGCGGTTTCAATATAATAAGATATTGAAATAAGTAATAACTGGAAATTGATTACTTAGCGTTCTTTTCCTTAGGAAATAAATTTGAATTTTATTTAACAAAAAAGGAATTTATTAAAAAATTAAGGAGAAATTCATGAGCGATAAAGGAAAAGTAGTTGTAAAAGCTCTGGTGACTGGAGGAGCCGCCTCTGGGGGACCACCCATCGGACCAGCAGTGGGACCTACTGGGATTAATATCAAAGATGTCATCGACGCTATTAACGATCAAACTACCATGTTCAAAGGGTTGACAGTTCCTGTTAGAATAGAATGTGATCCCGAAACAAAACAATTTGAAATTTTTATTGAAACGCCATCAACTGCATCGTTACTAATGAAAGAATTGGGCGTGGAGAAGGGATCTTCGGACGTTACCGAAAATAAAATAGGCGATTTGACTCTGGAACAGGTGATAAGCGTTGCCAAATCGAAACAAGACAAATTTTTAGACAAAACTTTTAAAGCGGCTGTTAAGACTGTGTTAGGCACAGCACTTTCGATCGGAGCAACGGTGGACGGAGAAGATCCAAGAGTGATTCAAAAACGAATAGATAACGACGAATATAGCGAGAAGATAAAGGAGGAGTAAAAAGAAAATGAAAGTGGACGACAAATTGTTAAAACAATCTTTAAACGCTGCTATAGAATTATCCGTGTGGAAGAAAGAAGGACAAAAGGACAAGGTTAGAAATTTTGACGAAACTATTGATTTAATCATTAATATCAAGGATATTAACCTTAACGACCCAAAACAAAGAATTGATAAGGAACTCATCTTACCTCACGAGATTATTAAAAAAAAACCAGATATATGCGTGATCGCCACAGAGGAAATTTACCTCGAAGCAAAGAATATGAACCTTGATGCGTACAATGACGAAGATTTGGAAGACTTAAACAGGCAAGACAAAAAAGAGAAGAAGAAATTCGTGAGAAGCTTCCGGTATTTTATAGTTGAAGATAAATTGATGCCAATGATTGCGCGTTATCTCGCACGATTCCTCGGACCGAGAGGGAAAATGCCGAAACCGTTTCCGTCTGGTTACGGCATTATATCTTCAGTAGAAGATCTTCAAACTGCAGTAGATCGATATAAGCGAATCATAAGAATTCAAGTCAAAAAGAATCCCATAGTTCAAGTCAGAGTAGGTAAAAAATCTATGGACATGGATAAAGTATACGAGAATATTAAAACTGTGGTCGATTATGTTGCTGAGCAGATGCCCCATAGATATAATAACTTCAAGAATATGTATCTTAAAACCACCATGGGAAAACCCGTGAAAATAGACGAGGACTTTTTAAAACAATTAAAGGTGAAATAAAATGATCTCAAAAAAACACATTCCACAATGGAAAATCGACGAAGTGAAATATTTAGTCGATTTATTTAAAGAATACGACAATGTGGCAATCGTTGATGTAGCGAGAATAAACGATATACAAATCCAAAACATGAGAAAGTTGTTGAGAGACGAAGCGATCATTAGGATGTCTAAGAAAAACCTTTTAAAAAGAGCAATCGATCAATACAAAAAGGAATCGGACAAGGAAAATCTCGACCAACTCGCCGAAAATATGACGGGACAATCATGTTTGGTTTTTACTAATATGGATATGTTTGAGTTAAAAAAAATCTTTCAAGAAAACCTTTGGATGGTACCGGCTAAACCTGATGTTCCCGCTCCAGTGGACATTTGGGTTCTAGCTGGCGACACAGGTTTACCTACGGGACAAGTTATTTCAGAACTTAATATGACGCTGAAATTACCTACTCGATTGCAAAACGACACAATTTGGGTCAGAGAAGATACCAGAACGCATAAAGCAGGTGAGATTGTTGATGTTAAACAAGCAGCAGTTTTAAAAAAGCTGGGAATAAAACCCGTCAAATCTGTCATCACTATTAATTTTGCCTGGGCTGACGGTGAAGTTATTCCGCAAGAAGTTTTATATATGGACATGGAAGAATTCCAACAAAATATTGCCTCTTGCTACACAACAGCGAGGGCTTTGGCAATTGAGTTAGGAATTCTTGACGACGAAACAATTGACCCTCTTATTCAAAAAGCATATCGTGAAGCGAGTGCTTTATTGTTTGAGATGCCTATATTTGCAGAGAACATGATTGACGAGTACGTCAAGAAAGCTTTCTTGAACGCCTCAGCTTTAAATACGACGATCTTAGGAGAAGGAATTCCTTCTGCTCCAAAAAGTGAACCGTCGAAAAAGAAAAAGAAACCAGAGAAAAAAGAAGAAGAGGAAGAAGAAGAACCCGCGGGAATAGGGGGTCTTTTTTAAACTAATAATAAAAATTTTTTAAAAATATTGTTCCAAAAATAAATTAAATAAAAATAATAATTAAGTATAAAGAGGAAAATAATATGGAAAGTGTTTACGCTGCCTTACTATTACATAAGGCCCAAAAAGATATAACTGAAGCAGCACTTGAAAAAATCTTAAAAGCAGCAGGAGTGACACCTGACGCATCGCAGCTTAAGAAATTAGTTGCTGGTCTAAAGGACACCGACATCGATACTATTCTTAGTTCTGCTGCAGCCGCCCCGATGGTTGCTGCACCCACCGCTGGTGGCGGAGGAGGAGCTGCTCCTGCAGAAGAAGAAGACGAGGAAGAGGAGGAGGAAGACGAGGAACCTGCCGGAATTGGTTCGCTATTCTAACTAATCTCACTCAATAGTATCTAACTCCATGTAATTAAGATATTTAAGTGCGCTTGTTAAAATTAATTTTTTATTTCTTTCTTTTTAATATTGTTAATTTTTTGTTAATCCTAATTAAATTCAGCAATTTATTTTAAAAAAGAAAAAGAAAAGGATATTAAAACTAAATTTTTCTGCTGTAAATATAAATTCAGATTCAGCAAAGACTTTTTGGGAATAGCGCTACATACATACCGATATTAACGCCCTCTCCTCCTTAGAACACATATCAAGCCGATTAGAACTATAATCGCGATTGCCACTAGCCCAATTCCTAGCGGAGAGCTCAAGAAGGTAAGGAAAGCTTCTAAAAGGGTTTTGCTTTCTTTATCGTCATCATCGTTGTCGTCATCATCCTCAATTCCATCGTCCCAAATCGGATAATTATCCACAGTTCCAGCTCTTCCTCCAATATTTGTATAAGGAGTATCTCCTATTCCATCATCGTTTGCATCTTGACCGTTATAATCGTGCCAATAATTACCAACGCCATTGAAACTCCATTTGGTATTAGTCCCGTTATCGTAAGCGTTTAGTCCTAAAGGATTTCTTAGATTATTCCTATAGAAAGTATTGTTTTTGCAAATCAGACTTGTATCGTTAAATAAAATTATTCCATAATCATTGTTACTATTGATAGTGTTATCATAAAATGTGTTGTTTATAGCTCCATTTTTGATGTCTATTCCTCGATTATTCCTCGAAATCTCATTGCTATATATTGAATTATAGTCGCTTTGAATGATTTCAATACCATATCCATAGCTTCCTCCGTTGTTATCGTTAAACTCGTTATCATAAATTATATTATTATCACTACTAGAAACCAACATAAGACCATAAACATCATTACCGTTCCCGAAGTTATGGTAGATTAAATTATTTTGGCTCTGTTGTAACCTTATAGCTATGGCAGGATTATCGCTGAGAAAGTTATCATGAATTGTGATATTTGTGCTTTGTTTTAAATTAATGCCATACCAATTATCTGTACAATTATTTAGGTAAATTGTGCCATTATGCACATTATCTAAATTTATACCCGCATCGGAACCGGTCGCCTCAGAATTAGTAATTGTACAATTTTTTATAGTAAAATATTCGTTTGTGTTTTCAATTAATATCCCACTTCCAGTCCCAACAGCGTCGATAGTTACATTCTCAATCAAATAGGGGTGAGTCCAATTACCCGCTCCGCTGATATATTCAAGGTCGCGAGCAGCATCAGACCAATTCCCGTCAATATGGATAAAATCAACAGACCAGTATCCCGAAATTTTAGGTACTTCGGGAGGCAATGTATCGAGGTTTTTTTGATTCAGTTGCCTAATCGGTGGCTCGTTGGAAATAAGTGCGACTGATAGGTAGCTCAAGAAAAAAACCATAAAAATCAAATAAAATTTTAGTTTTTTCATGACGATTCGTTTCGCTATGATTTTATTAAATATAGATTATAAATCATCTTTAAAATCCGATACTATTAATAGTTATCTTGACAATTATGTCGTTTTCGATGCTTATTCAAAATAAAAACACTTTGTATGATAGGAAATTTACTAACGTGATAAAATGGGTAACTTTCATAAGATTTTTTTGAAAGGTTAATTTTTGATAGTTATAAAAAAAAATTATCATA
>WJKD01000060.1 GCA_014729315.1 Promethearchaeota archaeon
TAAGTTCCTCTCTTAATATTCTTTTTAGCTTTCTTAATTTGTCTTTTTTCTATTTTTTATATAAAAAAAGAGGAATAAAATAAAATTATAAAACGGCAAAAAGTTAAGTTTTTGAAATATTAATGAGATTACGTTTTAAGAGCCCTAAGGACGCTCTTCCATCGGGTCCCGCTAAAGCAATAAGAACCGTCTTTTCCGAACCCACCAAAACGGCAAATCCTTCCTCTAACTCAATCGTCGTGTTTCTTAGCTCTCCTTTATTTATATCTTTACCAAGTGTGTTCGAATCTTTTATTATTTGAGCACATGCTTTTGCAATAGTCTCGTGGTCCATTTCAGTTATTGTTTGACCGACAATTACATTTCCATCGGCGTCAGCAGCTATTAAACCTTCGCATTCTGGAACCGTGTCCATTAATTGCGCTAGTTTGGGTTCAATTTTTTCTTTACTCATAATTTAACAATCCCTTAGTTTTTTTTGTTAAATAACTGAAGATTATTATCCTAAATATATATATTCATTTTTTCAAAATAAATTTACAGCTTTGAAAAGTATTAACCTTACTCTCCTATATATTCTGAAAGAAAACCATCTTTAAAAAAAATTGAGTAATAATTTAAAATTACATTTTTACTAGCTGACTGAAAACTTCCATGACAGTCTCTTTCTTTGGAAGATTTTTTAATAATTCTTGTTTTATTCTTTTACCCAGAACATCGGGATCGAAGATTTTGCTATTATTATCAATTCGGTTTACTGAATGCCATCCTCGTAAAATCCAGCATTTATCTCCAGCAACCCTAAATATCTCACCATTGGTCTTTTTAGCCTTATCTGATGCTAGAAATACCATTATAGGAACTACATTCATAGGATTAAATATATCAAACTCGTTTTCGTCCTTTTTATACATAATATTGGCGATTTGTGGACTGGAATTTAATGTAAATCGCGTTCTTGCTATTTGAATCACAGCATTTACAGTAGCGTATTTTTTTAATTCTCCCGCAAGAATGAGTGTCATCCCTGCAATTCCTGATTTAGCCGAACCGTAATTAGTTTGCCCCAGATTCCCCAATAAACCCGCATCAGAAACAGCGTTAATGATCCTACCGGAAAATTTTCGATTATTTTTGCCTTTTTCTCTAAAATATCGAGCGATATGTCGAGACATATTGAATGTCCCTTTTAAATGGACTGAAACAACAGCATCCCATTCTTCTTCTGTCATATTATAGATCATTCGATCTCTAATTATACCCGCATTATTTATGACAATATCCAATTTTCCAAATTCCGAAATCGCCTCTTCTACCATTTTCTCTGCTTGCTTAAAATTGGACACATCATCGTAATTAGCGATAGCTCTGCCTCCAGTCTTATTTATCTCTTCAGCTACCTCATCTACAACTCTTTCTTGACCATAACCATTATAGGAACAACCTAGATCGTTTAGTAACAAATTACAACCCTCTTTTGCAAAACTAATAGCTTCTTGGTAACCAATACCCCTCCCAGCTCCCGTAATTATTGCTACTTTTCCTTCTAAAAGTTTTATTTTTAACACCTCATTTTTTCATGTTTTTTAATTTCCAAATCTAATTTTTCAGATTAACAGCTAATTTTGGAGGAGGAATAAATATTTCTCTAGGTCCAATTCTTTCTAATTCTATAGCTTCATTAGGACATTGGTGCACACATACGCCACATCCCACACACCTACTCATTTCAAGAATAGCTAAATCATTTTGTAATGTAATTGCTTCCATTGGACATTTTTCCACACATGTTCCACATCCCACACAGTTTTTTTCGTTCAGTTTCACAGTGTACGAGCTTAACGTATGGATAGGTGCAACCCCTTTGTAATGAAGTTGATAGGTGCCACAACAACATTTACAGCAGTTACAAATAGCATCCTCCGCTCTTTCGGGATCTTGATGAATATGAAATGCCTTATGAACTAAGCCATAAGCTTCAGCTTCTTTTAAAATTTCCTTCGCTTTATATTTAGAAATTGGTTCTGCAAACCCATATTCTATGGAAAACTGTGCGTTCTTTCCAAATAAAAAACAGTTACGAACAGTTGCGTTAAGTTTACAAGGATCTTTGAGAAGAATCTTTTCGTGACGGCAATAACAATTTGTAACGGCTACATGTTCATTTTTGTCTATTATATTATTAACCTTTTCCATGGGTATTACAGACTCTATTCCGATTTCAATTTCTTGGCTTACAGGAATAGTCCTCGTAATTGGAGGCGCCCGCTTAAACGCATCTACCATATTTTCGTAATTCTTTTGAATACCAATACTCCACTCCTCGAAAAGTTCTTCAAAAATCTTCGCTATTTTTTTCTGTTTTATCCCTGTCTCTCCTCTCATAAATTGAGCTTCAAAAATTCCAGGAAAAGGTGGTTTTAGCCTATAAACCATCACTTTATTGCTTTCGCTAAATGTCCCCGTAATAATCCCATTTCTCATTAATTCGTCCAGCATTTTCTTAATGGATTCATGATCCATTTCTACCCTTTCCTCTATCTCGTGAATATTCAGAGCTGGTTTCTTATTGAAAATTAAAAGAAATTTCGCTTGGTCTTCAGTTATTAAAAGCTTTAACAATTCATACAACTTCTCAGCAATAGGTATCGGAAGTTTCCCAGCTTTTATTATCGCTCGAGCTAGTTTATACCATAAATTTTTTGACATATTTCGACCTTTTTGAAATTATTTTAAGTCTAAAGGATCATCAAATAGAACTATTTTTAAGGATTATCGATCAAAATACAGTTCTTTTCGGTTTAAACTCTTATTTTAATAATTAGAGTTTATTATAATTCAATGATTGAAAATCTAAAATACATCTATCTCCATCTAACATGAATAATATCAGAAATAAGAACGCTAGTCAACTTCATCTTGAAAAATAAAATAAAGAACAAATAATCAGAAGAATCTTTCTTTCTCAAGTAGTCAATAAGAACTCGTCTTATGATGGGAATAATTTCCGCATTAAATACTGCTGAGCATGAAATTTCAGCAAACAAAACATTATATACTACTTGGCTTTGAATTATTTTTAATAATTTCTGTAATTTGTTTTACCTCAAGAGCTCTATATGGATTTAAACGGAAAACAAAGATCACTTGGTAAAAAAGAAAGATAAAAAAACGCATTTCTTACTTCAAAATGATTAAAATGAGCTGTTCTTCGAGGGCAATCATGATTTCTCCCTTCGAAGTTTCAAGTCTAATAAATTTAAGACCTCCTTCTTTAAGCGCATCAACAACTTGGCGAGATTTTCCTATGAGAGATGTAACATAGGCCGAGACCGTTTCAGTCTTTTCTGTATCTAAATTCGACTTAATTGGTAATCCCGAGGAATCACAAATAATTACGCCCCTAACGCCTTCTTTTTCAGAAAATCTTTTAATTATTGCACGAATTTCTTTAGAATCAATCATATAAACAACACTTATTTTTGAAATTTCAAAAAATAATCATAAGCTAAAATGATTAATATGAATATTATAAAAAAATCTTACTTATTAAATATATTTTATTTAGACAAAAAAATAGACTTTGCGAAGTACGTATTTAAAGCGAACGAAAAAGAAAACCTTGAGGGTAACGCTCAATGCATTTTTGGAATCTCAGAATAAAAGAAAATAGAGAGCTAAAGGTAGAAATTAGTCCAAAAACGGAAAAAATGATAAAAAGAAAAAAGAAAAAAGAAGTTAGTATTTGGGATTTCTCGTTGGTTAGAAATCGTCGGTTTAGTAAAAATGTGGTATCCAAGGGTCGTTATGAAAGTGCTACCGATTACGTTTTGGCGCTATCTCCGTTGCTTGTAAAACCATCTTCTTTTGGGCCTTCGCTTTGAAAGGTCAACAATTACTGAACTAATCAAATCTGGCGATCTTCACCTGGAGAAAAGCGAAATTAGCCATTTCCAAGAAAAATATGGGAAAAAAAGGAAAGGAACAAAAAAGAAATCGTTGCGTCCCTATCTTCATTTGAGGACTTAGGAGCGGAGAATATGGTAAGGGATAATTAACCATAGTTAAGGATATTAAGAATATTAAGGATATTGGGCGACTTCTTTGTGAGTGCGGGAGGTTTGATTAGTCGTGAAAAGCGGATAGACTACTAAAAAAAGCTTCGGACGCTAAAAAACCGGTTATTGTAAGAATTGTAAGAAATGAACAATGAAAGCGTAAAACACTCGCAGAATAAAAAAAAAAGCGTAAAAAGAGAAAAAAAA
>WJKD01000641.1 GCA_014729315.1 Promethearchaeota archaeon
TTATTTTTATGTGTTTTTAGCAAAAATTCTTCAAATAATGAGTAGTCAGTTCCTAAAATGACTTTATCCAGAATTCTATCAGTTAAATTATTTATTTTAGAGGTCGCATTTTGTAATTTTCTCCTTATGCGATCTTCTCCAAAATTAGTATTCATAAGATGAAGTAATTTCCGTTTATCGTGTTTTAAGTATTTCTCCTTCAATTTTGAGAAATGTATATCCTTAATCTTTTTTATTTTCTTTAGGAACGGGCTAAATCCTAATAAACTTAATTTATTTCTATTAAGATTTGGCTCAATTATATAGTAGGGTAACAAAACTGAAAGAAAATATTTTTCTGCTAAATCTTTTGATAACCATGACCATTTAGAATCTATCTTTAAAATATTGATAGATTCTTCTTCCAGAAATTCAAGTTCTTCGGGTAAAAACATTTCTGAATATGATAATCGATTTTGATTATTTATCTTAGCTGATCTATTAAGTTGAGATCTTATCTTATTATTCTTTCTAAGATCTTTAATGTCAGATTTTGTAAACTTTACTGCTAATCCCTCTTTCCGAAACTCAAAATAAGCTGAAAAGCGGTCAAAGGCGGTAATGGTTTTCTTTTTATTCCTTTCTGGAGAGATACTGAGGAGGCACCCGCAAATGTTGGCGTTTAACACATCGTCGTAAAACCGCTTGACCGTGGACAAAGGGATGTCTTGTTTTTCCTGAATTTTCCATAGTTTTTTTTCTTCCTTCATCATAACGCTTTGCCACGCTTCGAGGGCGCTCCTTAAACGATCAGAAATCGGTTCGAGCTCTTGAATATTCACGAGGACCTCAGAATGCACCCGAAGGTGTTTCAGAAACCTCGCATATTGGTGCGCCATTTCTTTTATCCCTTTAATAATTTCCTCGTTGTCTTTGAGGGCTTTTGCCAGCTTCTTTTTATCTGTAATGTCCAGATTAAGGGCTTTAACTTGCTTTTTGGTCAAATTACCCATGTAGGCTGTGGTGATCGCATCTAGGTAATGAGACGCAACGGGCGCCCCACGCCCAATAATGATGCTGTAGACCCACGCGCTTACAAATGCGTTTAGGTCATCGGGAAATTTGTCTTTCACGAGGACGACAAGCTCTTTTGGTGGGAGTCCCGACTTATCAAATAGGCATGCCAGAGTACCGCTGACGAATTCCCCAATCCTTTCGTCCAAATATACCAGCGGGACGCGATGAACCTTACATTTAGGATGTCTCCCAAAGCCAAAAAAACCGAATTTTAACGGTTTTACCCGCTTTACCGTTTTACACCCAAAACAAGAGCACATGGCGACTCTGTCTTGCTTTAAAGCTTTTCGGCTTACTTCGGTATAGTCAGTCATTCTAAAACGCCTCCAGAAGTTTCTTTTTGTCTCACTTTCTCCTTTTCGAGGACATTGCCCGGAATGAGTAAACGGATCTCTTTTTCAAGTTGGGAGTAATTTTTTCTCAGCTCCTCGTAAAACTCGCACGCCCACACTTTCGCATACTTAAGAACTACGCACACTTCCTTCATGAGCCCTACAGCCAGTTTTAAGTGGACGGGATGAAGATGGAATTCTTGTTCCGAAAGTTGATGGGTTATTAGCATCACATCGAGCGTGCTCTGGAAAAGCTCACCGATAAGCGTCCTGCTCTGTTTATCGTTCGTGGCGTTTACTTTCTGTATGAGAAACTCGAGGTTATTTTCAAAATCCTCCTCTCTTCCATTTATTTTACGGTAGACCCTTAAAAAAGTCGAGGCGTTCGATTCGAAAAGATCAATCTTTTTCTGGAGTTTTTCGTTACGCCTAGCCAAATATTCAGCATTATTTCTGCGAAATCTATATAAAACCGTGGCTTCTTTACATTTTAGGTAAGTTCGAACTTGCCTCGAAAGTTCGGTAATTTTTCTTCCGATATTGGATTTGTACCAGAATGAAAATAGCTCATCTGCATTAAATTTGATATTTGGCAATTCTGAATTATAATTCATCTTACTTATCAACCAATTTTAACTATTCTTTATTTTAAACTTCAATATTTTATTCATTTATAAATAAAAAAATAGAAAAATGGAATACTAAAATTCAAAACTGACGCTCCAGTAAAAAGTATAGCCAAAAAATCATCTAAAATGAATATATTAACGAAATCAACGAATAAATATTCTCTATTGTTAATTATAGAAATATATAAAGCAAAAATAACAATAAAATAGTGTTATATGTCTAAATCAATTAGGAAATTAAAACAGTATCTTAATTGGTTTAAAAGCTTCATATAAATGAAAATTAGAGTAGTATCAACCCTTTATCAATTATATAAATATATAAGTCAAATAATTTAGATATTTTCAATATGTTTTTATTGAAATTTGGGTCAAAAATAAGCTTTTGATATCAAGTTCTAATTAATTATCATTCTTTCATTTCATTTCATAAAATCTCAAGAGCTTATTGAACTATTTAATAAATATTTATACTAAAGTTAATATTATAAATTTAACCTTAATTTTTAATTTCAATTATAAATTACTCCAAATGTACATCGAGTTTCTATGCAAATAAAAGAATTCTCAAAACAAGCTCAATTTATTGTAATTAGCCATAGAGAAGAGAACATTGTAAATTCTGACCGTATCTATGGAGTTTCTATGCAACAATCGGGAATAACTGACATATTTAGCGTAAATCTTGAAGAAGAAGCAAAACGACTAATAGAAGCCGAGGATGTAGTTCAATCTGAGAGTGCTTAAAATCCTAATGAGGTGTTGAAAAATTTCTAAAGATAATAAGTTAAAAAATACTGATTTTAATAAATGGACCGTTAAACAGCTAAGGGCATTCTGCAAAAAAAACGACATTAAAATTCCCTCAAAATCAAGGAAAAATGATATTGTGAATCTAGTAGAAAACTTTATTTCTTCTGAATATAGTGAAGTAAAGGCCCATAAAGTAGGATTAGGAGAGGAAAA
>WJKD01000642.1 GCA_014729315.1 Promethearchaeota archaeon
ATAGTAGACAAATTATTTCGTGGATAATGGTTATACTTAATGTGGAGGTGATGTTATGAAAGATGCGGATCTGAAAGAACGACTTATTGAGCTGCGGGCTGCCGGTACTTCTTATGAGAATTGTGCGAAAGAATTGGGGAAATCCAAGACCACAGTTATCAAGTGGACCAAAGAGCTGCAGAAAGAAATCGATAATGTGGAATATTTCCAGACTCAGAATATTTTGGATCAGTACAAATTGACCAGAAAGAAGCGGATTGAATTTTTATCCGCCGAGCTGGATAAAATGAACAGAGCCCTGGCGAGCAAGAATTATGAAGAATTATGCATCAAGGACCTGTTAGCATTACGAGAGAAATATGAGAATGAATTGAAAGAAGCGACAAAAGATACTGAATACAGAACGGGCGAATATACGGAATTTGATCCTTTGGCAGATTTCGAATTAGGAAAAGTCCAAACGGAGAAAAAGATTCCTTTGTAACGATACCAAAACTGTACCGTTTTTGAACCGAAATTCGGTTTTTCAGAATGAAGCCATGTCGATTTATATTGATGTGGCTTTTTGTTTTATGACATTAAAAAATAAATTTGCGCTCATTAATATTTTTGTTGACATTTTGCTAAATTATTTTTAGATTATTTATCGGGAAATCTTACCACATAAGCACATAACATCTCACGCATTTAGTTAAAACATATCCATTGGGGATTAAAAAGCTATGATGGATCTGTGTATTGACTCAATTATAAAAACTCCTATACTCTACTCAATCATATACGATATCAAGTGCGTGAAGTGCCTTAACGATAGAAAATTAAAAGATTAAATAAGATCCAAATTCTTTTTCACAGTATAACAGCTTTCGGTGTTATGAAGTCATAAATCTTGGTTTAGAAGACAGGATGGCGGAATTGTCTAAATACAGGAAAACATTTTTCCTTATATAAGGAAAAACAGAATTTTTTCCTATATTTGTACCTTTTTTCCTGTATATAGACATCGATTTTTCCAGTGTTTTGGGGGCTAGTAATATTGTTATGTGCTAAATAGATTGAGTAGAAATTTCATATGCGAGAAATTAAAGAAATAATCGAAGAAATAAAAAAATTAATATATTCAAATGGTTATATATATTCTCTTTGTATGATACTACTTGAAGATTTTTATGTCAATCCTGAAAAATTACATGAAATTGCCCACAAAGAAAGATTATCAACAAAAGAAGCTTCATTATTATTAGGTTTTTTAATTCAAGATAATATTAATTTTACACATCCTAAATCACCAGAAGTTTTAATTCATATGAAACAAAAGACATATGAATTAATGGAAGAATTGCATCATTCATTCATGCTTCCATTCTTTACAAAGTTAGAGAAGGAAATCAAAAAAGAACATAAAAAGGAAAATTACAGAAAGGATCGTAAAGAATTTTTTTGTAAAGGTGACTTGCTTACTGAACCGATTTTTTATTCGGGGACAGGTGTATATGATTTTCAATATTTGGAATTTTTAGAGTACAAATATAAATATGATTCAAAATGGCTTTTTGAAAATAAAAAATTTGATCTTATTGAGACTAAAAATATTGTATCCCAAATCAAAAATAATCTCCAAGAAAAATCAAAATGTATCCGTTTTTATAGCTTGAAAGAAAGAGTGCCCCAAATAGTTAAGGAATTAAAAAAGAAGAATCCAGATGAAGATTGGGAAAAACATTCAAAAGATACCTTACCCATGATGGAATTGTATCAATATGTTGAATTGTTTTTTCAAGATATTGATGATAAAGAAAAATTAAGTATTGAAAAAATAAGAGAGCTTGGTTGGGAATCATTTTACAAAGGAATAATTGATTTATTTGTTATAAAAAGATCAGATTTAATTGAAAATTTAAATATTGATGAATTTTTTAATAATTTCTCTATTGTGCCGCAGAAAAACTTAAATTCTCAATTTTCAAGTATTGGGGATTACAATCTAATTAATTCACATCCAATAATTAAACTCGATGATGAAAAATATTTTATACCAATTCCTTTTTTGTTATTTGAAGCAGTTTACGAAAGCCCATTTTATTGGATGATGAATGATGAAAAATATAAAAGTCAAGCTGGAAAAAATAGAGGGAATGTTGGTGAAGAGATTGCCTTAGATTTTTTGATCAAGGTGTTTGGTTCAGACAGAGCTTTAAGGTCTGTGAAAGTCGTAACTAAAAAAGGACATGATGATACAGATATTGATGTTCTATGTGTGCTTGGGAGCAAAGCACTATGTGTCCAAATCAAATCAAAAAGACTAACTGAACTTGCTCGGAAAGGCGATGATGTCGCGTTAAAAACTGATTTTCAGAAAGCTGTTCAGGATGCTTATAATCAAGGAATAGTGTCACGTGGTAAAATATTAGAAAAGAAAGCCAGATTTTTCGATGAAAATGGTAGGGAGATTGCACTATCTGAGGAGATTGATGAAGTATATTTAATGGCAATTACTACAGAAAACTATCCCTCGTTAGTCCATCAATCTAATATAATGTTGGAAAAAGAAGAAGACGAACCATTTCCAATTGTATTGACTATCTTTGATTTAGAACTACTCGTTCATTATTTAAGTGATCCGTATGATTTTCTCTATTACATAAAGCAAAGAACTGCTTTGATGGATTATTTTAAAGCAGATGAGGAGATGGTATTTCTTGGTTATCACCTCGATCAAAAATTATGGAAAATACCGAATGCAGATGATTGTATAATAGAGAGTGATTTCGGTCAATTAATTGACCGAAATTATTATCCATTAAAAGCTGGTTTGGATATTTCCGATTCAGGGGATGCAATTAAGCAAAGATGGAAGGATGAAAATTTTGATCAGCTTTGTAATGAACTTAAAAATCTAAATAAAGCAAAAATTACAGACATACTATTTCATCTATTCGACCTATCGGGAGAGGCACGAAAGGAAATAGTAGATTTTATAATCAAAACAAAACAGAAAACAGCTAGTAATGGAAAATCACAACATTTTTCATTACCACCAGATAATAATAATTCTCCAAGTTTTGGTATTACATACGTTTCACTAAATACTAATGACGAAAATAAATTGAGAAGTAGATTGTTGGTTTTATGCCAAGCAAGAAAATATAAAAGCAAAAGTGATGTTTGGATTGGTTTTGGTAGCCTCAAAGATAGCACAAATATAATAGATTGCGTTGCCTTCAACGATGCAAAATGGGAATATGATGCAGAATTGGAAAAGACATCAGAAACTTTATTGAAAAGTAAATTTATGAGAATTGGTAAAAAAATTGGTAGAAATGATAAGTGTCCTTGTGGAAGCGGCTTTAAATATAAAAAATGTTGTGGACGTAATTGATATAATTTAATAGGGTAATATCTGGCACATAATCGGATAAGCGGGGGTTTTACTCCCCCGCTCTCCACACCACCGAACGTGCGGGTCCGCATTCGGCGGTTCATCAGATTCATTACCCATTGGGATAATGAAAAGCAATCCAGAGTTCACGGATAGAAACAAGACC
>WJKD01000643.1 GCA_014729315.1 Promethearchaeota archaeon
GGCGGAATCCACTTGTTAATATTCAGAATTTGTTTATACTGTTTTTCATTGGTATTCTCTTTTAATTCCTGCAAAAGAGAAAAGCCGAAATCAAAGATATTTTCTTCCTGTGCCAAATATATCCCGGTAATCATATAAAATTTATCCAGGGCATCTTTTTCTTGAAAAGATCTCTCATACGCTCTCGCCAATAACCTCCCGAACATATTATTTGAATTCAGAAGTTTGACAATTACGCCATAGATTGTAGAGTTTAAAAGAATTGATAGAATACAAATAATTGCTAATATAATTATTATGGTTGATTTCATCTGGCTCCCTCTTTGATTTAAATATCATCTGTTCTTTTTCTTGTTAATTATAATAACAATGAGCTTTATTCCTGTATTCAATATAATATTTCAGTTAATCAAAAAGTGTATAATCTATCTGGAATTCAATTTCGCCATTTTTCACTTTTAAACATCCTTTATCAATTATCATACCATAAATTATTTTAATGTAACTTCTATGTCATTCTTAAAAATCAATAACATAGTAAGATAATAAAATATTATTAGAAATAATTGTTGTAAATTTGACACAATCCTGTGTCATTTTTACGATAAAAATCTATCATTCCAACGACACATCAATTTCAAAGAAAGTGGGTGGATAACATTAAGTGAATTTTTATATTTTAGGTTGGTAAAAATAAAAGACTGATAATCTCAATTGCTCTGTTTGAGATATAATGCCTTTTAAAAGCTATTTATCATCCATATATTTAAAAATACCTTGATAATTTTAAATATTTTTAATATCTTTCATAAGTTGACTTGGAACAACAATAAAAGCATTTCTAATATTAATTTTTTCGGGAGTACGAACATGGAAATTTTAACAGTTCCTCGCATACTTCGTGAGAAATTAGGTGAAGATGAAACTGAGTCTTTGATTGAACTCTTAAACAAATCAAACTCAAAACAAAAGGATGATGTACTTTCCTTTGTGGTTGATAAATTCGAAAGAAGACTATCTGAAGAATCTTCCAAATTGCAGGTTGAGCTATCTAAAACACGGGCAGATATTATTAAATGGATGTTTATTTTTTGGGTTGGTCAAATTGGGGTGCTATTGGGAATAATTTTCGGCTTTTTAAGCTAAAGCAATAATCCTTTCAATCTCCCGGTGTACCTCCTCCCAGGATGCTAATCCATTTACGGCAACCTTCCAGTCAAACGCGTCATCCTCAAGCTGAATAAATTCTTCATGGGTTGATGGATCAGTATTTAATTTTCGCGCTCTCTCTTTTGTATAATCCTGAAATTCAGTATAGTTCATTTTGTATTTTTTTTCAAATTTCTTAATCAATCTGCTGTATTTCTGTAATTGCTGTTGGATATAGTTTAGCGTAATTGTCTCAAATGCGTTATCAATCGACTCGAATAATTGATGTTTCACAAGTGGCGCACCGATTTTTTCAATTCTTTCAGACATTAAATTCATCCTTTTTAATGAGCATATTATACAATATAACAACTATATATTAAAATTTCAAGCAAATTTTCTTTGCTTCGACTAAGCAGTTTAAGAGCATCTTCTTTTAAGCCGCCTCCTGCCATAACCTTCCGATACATTCTAAAAATTAATCTTGACAACTACAAAATATTTTAGTAATATAGGATTGCATGTAATTATATCAAGGAGATGCAAATGAGTGAATTAAATGAAACCATTAAAACTATCTTTGAGCAATCCGATGGTATGAACTCTGAGGAAGCTTTAAAAGAAGTTTCACTTTTGATTGCACTATCAAAGAGAGATAAATACCGAATGGAATGTCAACATTTCGAAAAGAAGTATAAAATGAATTTGAACGATTTTGAAAAGCATCTCCACACCAATTCGAACGCTGAAGATTATGACAAAGAAAATGATTTAGACGACTGGGAATTTGCGGTCTCTTCTCTAAATTGGTGGCAAAAGCGAATCGAGGAATTGTTAAATGATTCTAACTGAGTTAAGGAAGTTTGAAAAATATATCGACTCCTATACTTTCACTCAATATGAGCAAAATGGTAACAACCTCCGCTTAAAAATGATCATTAACTTCGCCGACAAAAGCAAAGTATTTATAAAAGAAATTATCATCAATGGCAATAAAAGAAAATACGGCTATAACTGGATAAACAAAGATAACGAATTAATCTGCCGATGGGACAATGCACCTGATTGGCCTGAAATTGTAACATTTCCTCATCACAAGCATGTACGGAGCGAACAGAATGTAAAACCATCAAGGAATATTGAATTTTCAACAATTATGAACGAACTAATTACAATGATGACAAAATAATACAATCATGTTCCAGCATACATTTCGCTGCCACCTATTTCACCAAATCCTTACGCATCGTATAAAGGCGATGAACTCCAATAGCAACATATAATTATGCGTAAATTCAAAATTCCATTTCAAAAATTTAGATAACAACTTTATATTAAAATCTCAAGCAATAATTTTAAGCCGACACATCAATCCCCAATCCCCGCATCTTCCGGTACAAATTCGCCCGGTCCATGCCAAGGACTTCAGCAGCTTTGGCGACTTTCATATTGTTTTCAATGAGGATTTGCCGAATGTATTCTTTTTAACTTTCGGTGGGCGTCGTTTCTCTTGCAACTTATTTATTCACGAAGTCTCTTTTGTAACCGTTTACAGGGTAAATCGATAGAAACCGCTGAAGCGGTTAAATGGAGCGTGTTAAGATACATATTACACCACAATAAATTGTGGTGCTGGTTCAACTCCACTTTGAACGAAC
>WJKD01000644.1 GCA_014729315.1 Promethearchaeota archaeon
GAATAGGTCCCCAATATGATAAACACAGGAATAAACATAAAATTGACAAGGAACTGCAGATGTTTGTGGAATTACTCCCGAAGGGAGGTAAAATCTTAGATGCGGGTTCTGGTTCTGGAGAACCGGCGTCAAAATTTTTAGCAGACGCAGGATTTGATGTGATAGGGATAGATCTTTCCGAGACTATGTTAAAAATGGCTCAGAAAAATGTATCTAATGCGAAATTTCTGAAAATGGATATTGCTTCACCAGATTTCGAGGAAGAGAGTTTTGACGGCATTCTCTCTCTTTTTGCGTTGTTTCACATTCCAAGAAAAGAGCATAAAAGCGTGTTTGATAACTTTTATAGGCTGTTGAAATCCGGAGGGACATTAATGATTAATACGGGCGTCTCAGGTCACGAGGGCTTTAGCAATTTCTTCGGAAGCCGCATGTTTTGGAGTAATTGGGCTCCCGAAAAAACGCTTTCTCTAGTTAAAGAGGTTGGATTCTCCATTATTTTTGAAGGCGTTCTTTCTCGGGGAGGAGAAATCCAATATTGGATCTTTGCACGAAAATGATTTTTTTCTTTCTATCAATTTTGAAATTTAATTAAAATTGGATCATAAATATTATTATTCCTCAAATTCGTTTACTTGACTGTTTTTGTTTCGTTATAAATCGTCAAAAATTTAATGGTACTATTAATGTTTTTCTGGAATTAACAAAATAAAATTACTACCTTCCGTAGGACTCCCCTTAATTCTATCCTCCACCCATATATCTCCTTCGTAACTTTCGATTATTTTTTTAACTAAAGATAACCCTAGTCCCATGCCCGATGTTTTCTGGGCACTCTCGAAACTTCTTTTAAAAATAATCTTCTTCATATTATCTGAAACTCCTATAGCATTATCTATAAATTCGATTCTGCAATAACTAAGCCCGTCTTTCAGTTCGCGGGCAATTTTAATTAAAACCTCGGTTTTAGGTTTATTGTTATGAATTATTGCGTTAGTAAGAATAATTTCAAACACATCTTTCAAGAGTTCGTTTGCGCAAACCCTGCATTTTTGGTGCGGACTTCTGATTTTTATACTAATTTTTTCATTGTTGTATCTGTCCTTAACTAAATTTCGCACTTTGTTAAGGACTGTAAAAATCTCCATTACTTGGATTGTAAATATATTTTCTTCCAACTGCGATAATTTTCGTATATTAGAAATAAGGCCTTTGCCTCTAATAACTTGTTTAATTACATTCGACAAAACATTTGCTATTTTATCGTATTCTTGTGCACTATTTAGAAGTATAAGAGCCAATTCGTTTGAACTTAATATTATCTGAAGGATGTTGTTCATATCGTGAGCAAACAAATCCTTATAAAATTCAGCGCGATTGTAAGCTTCGTAATACATTTTCTCCGAATTTTTTAAATTTAATTCTGCTTCTTTACGCGAAGTACTACCCCGACTAATTCCTATGATTTTAGTGATATTATTGTCCTCGTCAAATATTTCCCTTGCATTATATTCTATCCATCTATAAAACCCATCCTTATGTTTCATCCTTATTTCGTTTTTAACAAATCCTTGTTGTAAGCTATTTCTAAAATCGCTAAGAATTTTATTAAGATCGTCCGGATGGCTCAAGTCGAAGGCAGAAGTTCCAAGTAATTCTTCTGGTTTATAGCCCAAAATCCTTTTATAAGCCTCGTTACAGTATAGAAATCTCCCTTCTGAATCGTTAATAGAAATTAAATCATTTACGCTTTTAGAGATCAATCGATATATTTCCTTAGAAGCTTTCGATTCCTGAATGGATTCTCTAAGTTCAGTAAGATCTCGGGCAAAAGCTGCGATTACTGGTTTATTTTTAAATTTAAGTTTAATTAAAGTGGTTTCCGCTGGAAATAAGCTTCCATCCTTTCGTCTATGCATCCCCGTGACTTGAAAACTCTCCCCAAATGAAAGAGTATCCCAATAATTCTTTTTATGGTCCATCGGAGTTATTTCAAGTGCAATATCAGAGATCTTCAAATTTAAAAATTCCTCCCTTTTATATCCCATCATTTTTAACGCAGCGTCGTTTACCATCAATACGTTACCTTCAAAATCATGAAGTGCAAAACCAATAGCTGCATTATTTACAATAGTTTGTAGCAATTCCTTAGACTTTTTTATTTCCTGTTCGTATTTTTTCCTTTCTGTAATATCTTCAGTAAGCACAACGATTAAATTAGGAGCAATAAATTGATATGTCACCTTCAGTACTTTTTCAATACCTGTGGTTCTATAGGAATAGTTAATTTCTCTGGAGATCTTTCTTTTTTTCTTACTACAACGATTAAGGTCTTCTAAAACATCAGGGTGATCCTTATGAAAAAGAGAAGCTTTGGAACCGATTAATTGATTAATTTCATTTTTGGTTATTATTTCTGCAGCTAAATTAAAATCAACCAGAATTAAATCATCCTTTACCTTTTTCCAAATGTAAATCGGATGAGGATGTAACTTGAATAATTCTTTAATTGATTTTTATTAACTTCCCTTTCTTTAAAAACATTCAAAGAATTGTCTCTCCTAAACTCATTTCTTTTATTAAAATTTATATTAATTTCCAATATAATTTCCTTAACTCTAGAATATAATCTTTATTCTATTATTTAAGAATGCTGAATCATTGTTCCATTTAGAAGAACTGCGATTTTATCGAAACTTAATGTAATTATATAGAAATATGTATATAGATCATAATATATCATCAAAGAAGACGATTTACATTCGTCTTTTATTTGAGACATTAAAATTTGAATCTATCAAATAGAATTTGCATAATTATCACGCAAATATTATCGTTCAAAGTTGCATTCAGAAGGTATTCTCTCTTAACTTTAGAGGTTCAGTATTGTAAAAAGAAAAAAATTAGTTTTAAAAAAGATTTTGTCCTAGTCGATTACGATGGATTCCATCCCGATATCCTTGCAAGCATCCACCACACTGCTTTTGCTTTATTTTCGCAATTTTCGTTCGTAGTGTGTGCGCTTTGACTTACATTGCTATATTGCCAATGGCGCTTAGGAACAGTTTCCGACCCCGTTCCTGGATCGTAGTTGTAGGTCGCCTGATCAGAGGGATTCCCGCTCCCGTCGTACAACCAGCATTCAATATCCGCAAAATCTAACAGTATTTTGTTATTGTCTCTGCAGAACTCTCGAATTATTTCGTTATTCAAATATCGGTGGTATCCTTCTGAAGGATTCTCGTTTCCAGACTCTGCGGGTGTCCCTTCGGGATAATGCCCTCGATCGGCGTTCCCCGTCATGTATACAAATCGAATGTCACGCCCAGCGTTGCGATATTCAGTTTCTAAATCGTCTAGAGTTTGTAAGTACGTTTCGATCTGCGCTGTAGAGTATGTATTCACTTGTCGACACCAGCACCACATCGACACGGTGATGGTAGGGTTATTATTAATAACATCTCGTGTATCTTGAACTCCTCCCGCAGTCTCCCAACACTCGTCGGGAGAAATATAAGTGTCGCTTTCCTGCCCATCAAATATGCAAAGAGCCCCCTCAGTGTTAGGAAGACTACTTGCCGCTCTACTATGATCGTATTTACTGTCTGCTGACTCTACTCTGGATAATCCAGTAGTAATCTGACCGCCGTGCGAGGTATGCGCGTAATGAAGCTTTACATCCGATTGAATGGTATCAATTACGCTATCAGGGATTTGATTTAATTTTAAGCAAGTATGGTCGATAATTAGAGAAGTGCTTAATTGTCCGTTATCGTCGTCATCATCGTCATCGTCGCTAGAACCGGTAGTAAGCTGACTAAAATAATAAAAATACGCAAGACTTCCAATAGCTGCGATGCATATTATTGACACAAATAATATTCCAATTATTTTTTTA
>WJKD01000645.1 GCA_014729315.1 Promethearchaeota archaeon
ATATTTAGAGATTGAAAAGATATTACAGAAACTTGGAAAGCGACTAAACCTTAATATGGCGGAGTTAGACTTATATCTATGGTATCTAGAAACAGGGAAAGTTCTTAAGTAAAGTCGTTCTTTAAACTGTTCTGAGGAAAGCATTGATTACTTCTCATTATGATTTATTTTTTCCATGAATTGAACGATCTTGGAATCAGAACGAATTTTAATAATAACAATCTTAAACAACATTTCTTACTAAAATAAGGTTAAAAATTGAGTTCCTTATTTTTATTAAGGAGTGTATTGCCTAATGGGATGTCGATATTCAATTCAGCGCTTTTAATCTTTTTCTTTAAAAATTTAGCGGTGTTTTCGTTTAATATCACTTCCATTAGATTGTGGTATAACCCAATAATATTATCCGTTGCTAATTGAAAATAAAAATCTTCATCCGTTGGTGAATTCATCTTTAAAATATCGTATAAACCTTTTATCGACGATTTTATATTTTCAAAACTTTTAATCGCTTTCTCTGCTTCCTCTGCGTCAATACTCGATTTGATCATATTCTAAAACCTCCTTAATTAAGGAAAAAAAGTACAACTTTTTAAACTTAGATAAAAAAATACATTTTTGTTACGCTTAGTACGAAATAATGCAAGAAAAGTAGAGAATTAATAATTCAATTTTGTACTTGACATATCTTTAAAATTGATTCGATAGAGGGGAATTATCAAAATATTAAACTGGGGTTATAAAAAATGAATTATAAGACTTTAGCTTCTTCTTCGTCGAATAAGATCTCTCGAAGTTTAATTCTAACTTGACGTGGAGTGTAGAAATGTTTAAGTATTTTTAAGATATTCGCATTCAAGGCTTTTAGATTATCAGCACCAGCTTGGTAAAAGAAGTCTTTTTCATTTAACCTAATTTTTAGAATTTCTGATAACCCATTTAACGACTTCCTGATTTCTTCGTAGTATTCCATTGCTTTGTCAATATCTTTCTCTTCAGGTGAGTTTTCGATCATTTTAAAAATATCTTCTATAGGTTATTTTCTTATGACTAAAAAAGGAATTGCAATTTAAAAGTTTGTCATTTTTTTATTATTTTGTTCTAGCAAATATGACAAAAATCGCAAAAAAAGTCCGATAAAAGTGAGAATTCAATTTTATGCTCTAGTATATTATAGAAGACTAATATCAAATCAATTGACAGTCCTTTTTAAAGTTCTAATAATGTAAATTTATAAATAATGACTGAGATAATCAATATAAAAATTTTAAATATAATTCTTTATTTTTGAAAAGAACTATATTAAATAATTATTTTTAAGACTTGCGAGGAAAAGTTCATGAAATATGCATTGATGTTTTCCGTATTACAAGGAGGAGTAATAAAACCCATTAAATGGGGCAGAGAAAATTTCCAGCCCGATCAGTCTATAATTGTATTAGATGAATATACACCAGCTATTTGGTTATGGCATGGCTCAAAGCAGAGTTTAGTCACCAGAAGAATTGCAAATAGGCAAGCTGAATCGTTAAAAGGACACGGTTATACTGCAGGAGAAAGCATTATAGGGAGTCAAATTCGAAAAGTTTTCGAGATAGAAAGCCGAAAGTTGGGAAAAGATCCCGAAACTGACGAGATCAATGAAAAATTCGAGGAAATATTAAATAGAAAATACTCTAAAGTAAACGAATTTATAGTTAATTTTTCAATGGAAGGTGAGGAGGAGAAAATAGGTAAATTGAAACCCAGAGGAAAGGAATTTATTGAAGAGAAAGAGTCGGACCTAAGAGCCGAAGAAGCTTCGATTTTAAAAGAAAAACCAAAACCAGTACAAAATTTATCGTCCTCAACTAAACCAAAAGAAGAACCTTTAGATATTAAAAAGGCGCAATATAAATTTGAGAAAAGAGTTGAAGAAGTGGACAAACCATCAACTGCCTCGAAAGGAACAACTCAACAAGAAGATTTAATTCAGAAAATGTTAAAAAGAATTGACGCCTTAGAAAATAAGGTTAATAATTTAACAAAATCTTTTGAAGAATTTAAAAAATCACATAATAGCTGAATTTGAGAATTTCTATCATAGATATGACATATTAGTTATTAGATTCCCTTAATTTTTTCCATTTTCTTATTTCTTCTCAAAGATTGTTGATTTTAAACCAAAAAAAGAAGAATAAGCCAACTAAATAACACTTAAAACATTTGTAATGGATTAGAAAAAGACTTATACTAAAATAATAAATCACTAAGACATAGCTAATTCGCTACCTTATTGTAGGAGAAGATCCCATTTAACGCCACTCTTAATTGTTTCTAATACTAAATCGATCTCAGCCTCTTGTATTCCTGGATGAAGCCTTTCCATGTTTCGAATCGTCGTATATGTATCACTAGGAGATAGAATTATGGGGATACCTATTGAATTCGCAGCACTGATTACCTTAATGTCTGGCTGAATAAACCCAGTTAAAATTAAAGCAGAAACATCCTGATTTAACGCTGCCAAAGCTAAATCAGTCCGATCTCCGCCGGTGATAACAGCAGCTCGCTTTACTTGTCTTAAATATTTTAACGCTGCTTGAGCGTTCATTGCTCCAATGACATAGGTCTCAACTATATTATCAAGTCCCGCCGAAGCTGCTTCGTTTAGTAATTCTCCTCCAATTGCATACATCATTTCTGAAACTCTTGGCGCTAATAACTCAATACTTTTGCCTATTACTCCTAAAATCGGAATACCGTATCTTTTTATGTGATTTTCTTGAAGTTCTTCGATCCTTGCTTGATAATCATAGTCGATTTTATTGAAAATAACACCTTTGATGTTGATTTTCCTAAATTTAAAGTATTTAAGCGTGAAGAATAGGTTGTCAATACATTTATCTGATGATTCTGTTTCAATAAATACTAATTCATTGATGTCTAAGGCTTCAGCTATGCTTATGTCGTCCAGACCAACTCTAATATACTTTTTTATAGTCGGATTGCCTTCGATTACCACATAATCCATGTCTTTAACAATTTTATCGTATGCGTCTCTAATTTTTTGTAAATTCGTTTCTTTTTGAGCAGAATCAATGAGATCTACATAATAACAATCGGGTATCGAGACTGGCGAATGTAGATCGTAAGGGATATCGCTTGAGATAACTGTATTTTGTATAAATCCCACATCAACATCCGCTTTGTTCGTGAAAGCACCTTTAGGTATACCAATAGGTTTAAAATAAGCGACATTTTTTCCTTCGTTCTGTAATTTTCGAATGATACCAATTGATAGAAAGGTTTTCCCGACTCTTCCTCGCAAGGAACATAAATAGATTGGTTTTACCATAATAATCCCAGTTCTTAAATTTTTCTCTATTTTTTTTTAGTATTTTACCATTAAATATATACTTATAATATTATATAATCTTAAATTAGTTCCATTTGTTAATTGAATTACCTTTCAATAGTTATCTTAATATCTAACGCACTATATCCATCGACTAACGCCAATAAGGGATTAATATCAAGTTCTACTATATCAGTGAAGTCGTTTACTAACTGAGAAAGTCTCAACAATACTTCTATAACCGCTTCGATGTCAGACCGACTTTCTCCCCTTACTCCTTCTAATAGGCTATATATCTTAGTCTTTTGAAGAGTATTTTTTGCATCCTCTTCGGTAAATTTGTAAGATAACGCAAAAGAAACATCCTTTAAAAAGTTGGCGTATATTCCACCGCTTCCGACCATTATCATTGGCCCAAATTGAGGATCTTTCGACATTCCTACGATTAATTCGTTTACTTTCGGTTCCTTATCAAAATCAATCATCTCTTGAACTTCAACACCATAAATTTTTACATTTTTATGGGCGAATTTTTTCACAGAATCAATAATTTGAATGTAAGCTTCAAAAGCGTCTTGAGGAGTTTCAATATTAAGTGCTATACCCCCAACATCTGTTTTATGAATAATTTGAGGACTTACAATCTTCATAACAGCTTTACCGATTTCCTTCTGCATTTCCATTGCTTGCCGAGGCGTTTTAGCCAATTTCGATTTAGGAGATATAATCCCATAACAATCAAATATTTCCGCAGTTTCATGGCTTAATAAAACCGTTCTTTCATCTTTTCGTACTGCTTTTATAATTTCTTCTACCCGTTGTTTGTTCACATCAAAAGTTGGTATTTCAACAGCGGTTAAAGGAGTTAAATTCAAAAACTCTCTTCTATTGATCAAAGTTTTTAAAGAATGGGCAGCTTTGTCTGGAAAATGATAGCACGGAATATGATTATCTTTTAAAAATCTTCGGGCTTCCGAAACGGATTTTTCTCCAATAAAAGAACATATAACCGGTTTATTCTCGAGATTTTTAGAAGTTATGTCTGATATTAACTTCGCTACTTCGAGAGGTTTAGTTTGTGCTTGTGGAGTAACAATAACCAACACTCCTTCGGTGGTAATCTCGTTTTCTTCCTTCTTATCATCGTAGTCGCTTTTAGCCTTATGATTTAATCCAAAAACCGTTTTTAAAGTGAATTCGTATCGTTTTGGAGGAGCATCTCCAACAATGTCAATTGGATTGAATATAGCTGCTTCTAAAGGAAGGTTTTCTCTTAGTTCGTGAAGCATCGTCTCGTTAAACTGAGAAAAGGCTATTCCTTCTCTTGAAAAAGCATCAGTAGCTACTATTCCTGGACCTCCAGCGTTTGTAATGATAGCAAACGAATTCTTTTTTGGAATTGGTTGATAAAGAAAGATCTCTCCAAAATCAAAAAGATCTTCGATTGATTTTGCTCGTATTACGCCACATTTTTTGAAAGCGAGATCGTACGCTGTGTCTGATCCTGCTAAGGCTCCAGTATGACTTGAAGCCGCTCTCGCACCTGCTTCGCTTACTCCTGATTTCAGGATAACAATAGGTTTTTTCCGAGTAGCCTTAGATACAACTTCTAAGAACCTATCACCATCCTTAATGCTTTCTAAGTAACACAAAATTACTTTAGTATCCTCGTCATCAGCAAGATATTCAATAAAATCTACTGCTCCTAAGTCCGCCTTATTTCCTAGACTAATATTGCACGAAAAACCAAAAGGTTGCATCATCGAATAATCCATCATACCTGTAAGCATTGCTCCCGACTGAGAAATCATGGCTATATTTCCTTTTTTGGGGGTGTCAACAGCAAAGGATCCATTATAATTCAAACCAATAAATCCTAAGCAGTTTGGACCAAGTATTCTCATATCATATTTCTTCGAAATCTCAACGAGTTTATCTTCTCTTTCAATTCCTTTTCCACCGATTTCTTTAAAACCAGCAGAGATGACGATTAATCCTTTTATCCCCTTTTCGCCACATTCTTCAGCGGCTTCGTTCACATATTTCGAAGGGATAACGAAGATTGCGATATCAATATCATCTGACACTTCTAACACTGACTTATACGCTTGATGTCCTAAAATCTTGTCAGAATTTGGATTAATAGGAAATATTTTTCCTTTATACGTAGAATTAATTATATTTTTTAATACAGTATTGCCCACTTTGCCTTCTTTTTCACTCGCTCCTATTAC
>WJKD01000646.1 GCA_014729315.1 Promethearchaeota archaeon
ACGGAATCATCATCATCGAACCGTGGCTCACTCCGGAGGCATGGAATCCCGAAGGAAATCCCTTCATGGTCACTGCGGAAACAGACACCGCCAAAATCTGCCGCATGAACACCAGCGAGCGTGTCGGGAATCTCTCCACATTTAATTTCCACTACCTCATCGGAACCGCTGCCGGCGTCGAGCACGTCACAGAACGCCACAAACTCGGCCTGTTCACCGTCGAACAAATGCAGGATGCTTTTACGAAGGCGGGGCTTGTGGTGACGTACAATATTGAGGGATTGACGGGGCGGGGGGTGTATATTGGATCACTTCCAGTTTAAGAATAGTACATCTTAAAACTCATCGAGTTACAGACTTTTGATTTCAGAATAAAGAATAACGGATACTGATTTTTGAAGTAATTAAGATTTACGAATTAAATATATCAGCCAAACATTCTTTTAAAATCAAAAATCGTTAATTCTCATTCTTAATCCTACTTCTTATATCTTGAATACTTTTTAAAAAATAAATATTTCTTGCATTTTTTCTGAAAAGTATTATTTTATGAATAATCCAAAATAATATAAATATAATGATGCTTAATAACTAAATTTAATAATTATGCCATCACATAAACCCGTAATAATCGCTGCATTAATTGCCGCATTTGCTACTATATCTGTCGCGATAATAAACAAAATTTCCTGTGATAACAAAAAATCTCTGCCTGAATTCCATTTCGTAAAAGGAGTTACTTATCACCCGGATTCCACTATTATCCTTCAGCCAATGAATGATGGTGCTGAAAAGAAAAAGGCGATCCTTTTCGAAATTGATGGATTTACTTTTACCAAAGCGGGCGACTATTATATCGAAGATGATATGATCTACTGGGACATCGATCTCAAAAAGCTTGGATTACCAGATACTGTTCGATGCAACGGAATCCATTCAGTGCGATTGGGATTTTCCAGGAATTTTCTTAGCGAAATTTATCCGGTTGAATTTGATTGTACATCGCCACAAGCGCTAATCGGTTTTGAGAGTGATTCGACCGGAGAAAAGCGAATATTTGGGCAAGTGATGGACCCAAACAAGAAGATTAAACAGGATATTTCTGTTGAAATTTCCCTTAAATATCAAGAAAACTTAGAAACAATACCACTAAGGGTAGAATCCTATGAAGATGAATTCGGTCAACAATTTTTTGAATTCGAATATCAAATTCAAAATATTCCCAAAATTGCAAAAAACCATGCTGACTATGAATCAGATTTTTTCAAACTTAAAATTGAAGACCAGGCTGGAAATGAATTTGTTCAGGAATCATCCTACAGTAGTTTTATTGCTCCGGGTGTTCAAAAATTTGGTAATCGGAATGCAAGGGTGATTCTCAATAAAGTGGATCTTCGTGAAATTCCCCAACCTGACCTAAATGATTTACTTGATGAGAAAACAAAAGCTGATAATGCTGAATTTGCATCCGGTCCATCCATTATTCTACAAATTTTGGTTCAAACTGAACATTACGTAAAACTAAGCTGGAATCGTTTGCCGGCAGAAATACGCAAGCCTGGAGAGGCATACTTAATCCGCCGCAATAATGAGAATTACGGAACATCCTTTGATACTACGTTTACTGATACACAAATAGATGAGGATTCCCTGTATTTATATCAGGTATTAGCTAAAAATAAAGAGAATAAATTTCATAAGAGCAATGTTGTTAGTGCAGATATTGCTGAAGGTAAGTTTAAAATTGCTGAAGATAAAAAAATTCTCGAAGATCTAAAGGAGGAGTCAGACAATTCTTCAAATAAATTGTTGTCATTTTCAATGGAAAGATTTATACTTCTTATCTCCGCTCTAACAATATTTATTGTACTAATAATTATTATCTCTTTCAGTGAGAATAGAATTTCCAAAATTGTAAAATTTCTGGTAAAACGTAAGTTTGAATTATCTGCTCTTATAATAATATCGCTAGTAGTACTCACTTTTGGAGGCGATTTATATAACGCTGTATTGTTGATTGATGCGCCTTTTAGAGCATTGATATACGGAATTATTTTTTGTGTTGTTCTAATATCCATTCTTACTTTTATTCCAGTTAAAATTACCACAGCATTTTATATTGTCTCCAAGTATATTTCTTTTCTGTATTCTCCAGGTAAGAATATCAACGAATTTTTCTTTAAATCGGCCATCGATGTAAAAGATTTGAATTTTATTAACATTGATAAATTCGATTTAAGTGCAATGAAATTATTTGAATTATCTAATGAGAAACCATTAATCTTCGATGACCACGTTATTATAAAGCCATGGGATGAAACGACCGATTTAAATATAAAAATTAAGAAAAATGAGAGCGATTCTTTATTGAGAATTCATAATTTATCTTTTAGATATACCAAATTAGAAATTGGTTTGAGCTACGTAAAAAATTCCTTATCAATATTTTTGAAAAATCCTACAAAAAATAAAGGTTACAATACCATAGAATTAAATTCCAGTTTACAATTAATCTTTAATAAGTGTAGGATATTTGACAATGATGGTCATTTATTAACAGTAATTGATTCTACTAAATCCTTCAATTATGTCTCTACTAATCGAAATAAAGCATTACTAAAGTTTAGCACAGGTCATGGGTCATCAAAAATAGAAATGAAATCTCCAAACGTCGTAGATGAAGGAACAAATACTTTAATCGAAGGCCTCTTTTTAAAAAAACTGCATTTTTGGGATATAAATGAATTAGCTAATGAAAAAAAAATAAGCTCAGTTCAATCAGGTACTATAAAAACCGTTTTGCGGAAAATGGATCCTCATGATTTGAAACCAATGGAGTGTATAGTTTTTTCGCCTAATATTATTAAATCATTCCAACTTAAATTAAACTCCGAAGGTGGTATTAAAAGCATATTTAAAGCGAAACTTCGTACATTGAAGTATGGCGAATTAATAACAATAGATGATTCTCTGAATGAAATACCAAAGTTCACTGAATGGTTAATTGAGCATAATAAACCATTAGCATTTGCAATACTATTCACCGGTTGGATTATAGTGCTTTTACTCCAACCTTATTTAGAAAGTTTATTTTCAGAGTTATTTTTTTGAGGTTGATGTAAAAACTTTAATTTATGAAAACTACTTCTTATGGTACGATCTTCATTTTACATAAAGCCACAGCTCGGTATTTATTCTAATTTCGATGCGGCATTCAATCCGGAAGCGGAGATCCTCGATTATCACAGGAACATGAACTGGGATTTCGATGTATTTTTTAAATATCAAAAATATTTTGTATTGGCAAAACCGGGTTTGGGGAAAACCGAACTGTTAAAAAACATTGAATCTCATTCAGGCAAATTTAATAAAGAGTGCATATATATTGACTGCAAAAAAATAAGAGGGGATTCCATCGAAAGTTATATTTCAAAGCAAATTAATGACATAAAAAGCCTCAATATTACCAAGATAGTAAATTCTGAAAATATCCTAATTTGTTTTGATGCTCTCGATGAAATTAAATATGATGATTTTTCAAAAAGAATAGAATACTTAAAATCATTTATTGATAAATATGACAAGATCAGAATTTTAATATCCTGCAGAAGACATTATTTTGCCAAACATAAAACTTTATTTCAAGGATATGATTTTCATTTTGTCCGCATTTTCTCTTTTGATACAAGGGAACTGAATCAATATTTGACTCACTTCTCATTGTCGCATAAAGACATTGAAAAAATTATAACTTTATTTTCAAGATCCGATGCCGAATTAATTTTAAAAGTTCCACGCTACCTTTTTCTGCTTACCTCATATATAGAAAAAAATTCAATTGATAACATTGGTAAAATTACCAGGGCTGATTTGTTTGAGCATTTTATTTACAGCAAACTTGAAATTGAGGCGAGCAAAATTGCAGAAGAGGAGAGAGAATATTTTAAAGAAAATTACAAGAGGGTATTAGAAAAGCTCGCCCTTATTATGGAGATATATCAAACAAACATCATCAAAAAAGATGAACTCATTACCTTTTTTGATGATATAAAATCTAATCTGACTATCATTTTGCAGGATCGCATTAATCTCAATATGTTTTATGAAAAAAGCATCCTCAAAGATTCGGTAGATCATATTGAATTTGAGAACACCGAATTCCAAAAATATCTTGCCGCTAAAGAAATTTCACGCCTTGGCAAAAACAAACGGATTTTGTTTGAGCTTGCAGTAGAGCCGGTGATGAAGGAGATATTTCCAAGTTGGTTCAATACGCTTCAATTTCTAGTCGATATGGATATCTCATTAGTAAAACCATTATTAGAATTCAATAGAAAAAGAGAAAATAAAATCACTGAAGATGAAGAATATCATCGTCTTCTCACCAATGTAAATATGAATCGATTGGACTTAGAAGATAGAAAAGCAATATTTGAGCAAGTATTCCATTATTATCAATGGGCAGGTCAATGGCTAAGTTGGGATGTCGCCCGTAATTTAGCTTTATACTTTGATGCTTCGCAGCAGAATCTATTCGAAAATTATCTTAATGAAGCGGAAAAACTATCGGATGCGGAAACTAAAGAAGTCTGTTTATCAAACATAGCAAAAATAGTGGGTTATATCGTTGGTGAAAATATTTTAAGTCCTGAATCGAAAGAAAATTGGAAAACTAGATTAATAGATTTCGCAAATCTCAATTCAGCAAATAAAGTACTTTCCAGAACAGCTATTTATTCATTAGCAAACTTCAATGATGAAGCAGTGATCAATAAGATTGCTCCTGCCTGGGAGTATGGCGACAGCCTCGTAAAGGATGCATTTATGACATTCTGTCAGGAAGTAAATCCAAATAATTCGCTATCAATAGAGTATTTTGTTAAAGGTACCATTTTTAATACTATTGGAGCTCGTTATGGTATTTGGGAAATAACTGAATATAAATCTATAATCGAACTGCTTGGGCATTTTATTAAAAATGAAGAATTTTTGTACTATTTTTTTGAAAATGAAAGCATTTATAAAGATAGGGATTATGTCATAATAAATAACATAAATAATGTTTGGGATGAGGAAGTCTACAATAAGATTCATCAGGTAATAATACGATCATTTGAATCTCGATTTTATTATCTGGCTGAGAATTCGGATTTTATACAAAAATTATCAGGACTTTGCAAGCAACATAACATAAACTATTTGAGTAAGTTGATCTCATGTATCAAAAATAGCGAGACGTTAAATACAATATTTTATAGCCTGTTTGACCTTTTGGCGTCACTCGTTGAAAAAGAAGATGTGAAGCAATTTATTGATTCAATGAGTGAAAATGGGCTTGAAAATTACTCATTTTCGTTACTTCGGCAAATAAAATATTCAAGTCGTTCCGATGCAGATATTGTATTTGAAGAAGGTCGTAAGTATCTCCAATCTGAATATGACGGATTTGAAGTAAGTCTGAGAAAAAAAGAAGAAAAGGATAATTCAATTGATCGCGTTTATCGCGATTTTCAGATAAGATTAAAAAGTTCATCTACTTACTCGATATTTGATTTTTATTATGACAATAGAGAATACCTCGATAATATGATCACCCAGCAAGAAAAAGAGAGATTAATAGATCTTGTGATGAATAAAGTTTTTAAAAATATTGATCCCGGAAATGAATATTTTAATATGGTACAAGAAGAGGGAAAACGAAAATTTAAAATCTCCCATTCTAAAATACTTTTTGGCAACTGCATTCTTATCGCAGATCATTTAAAATTAAACGTCAAAGAATATCGGAAAAAAATCTTAAACTATGTCCCCTTCTCATTTTCAGAACATTTGAATGCAATTTTTACCTTGATTCAAAATATAACATCTGAAGAGATTGAATCTCTGATCGACGTTTACGCTAGCAGAAGTGATGATCGCTGGAGATACATGCCGCGGAATTTTATACGTTTTGCAGAAAAATATAAAATAGAACATGCTGTTCCTGTACTTCGGAAATTTGTAACTGAGGATACATTCGATCGTTCTGAGCGAGAAGAAGCACTAGTTGCGACTGAATCAATAAATCCAAACGAGTCATTTTTAAAAGAAATATTTACCAAATATGAGAATGACAATAATACCCAAGCGAAAAGCCTGGCTTTGACTGCAAACAAATTACTTATTGAAAAACATCAGAATGATGAGGCAATTGTGTGGCGATTTAAACAATTAATTGCCAGAGCTTTCCCAGTAGCAACGAAAGATCTTAATATTTTACAGACTAAAAGTTCTAAAGAAAGCGAACTAAATGATAAATATTTTGCTGCACCGATTTTGAAGTTAAAAGAGGCAAAATATGAACCTATGTTTTTTGATCTACTGGAAGAATCTTTCATCATTTATAAAAGAAAAGATCAACAAAGTTATGCAACTTACTTATGGGAAATTGTGTGTAGCTACTTTGACAACAGGAAAGAGGAAAGAACTTATAAACCTTTGCAAAATCTGGAATCTGTGATACAAAAACACTATACTGAACCAGCAATTAACTGGTTTAGGTATAAATTACAAGAGTTGAGAAGATCATATTTAAACTATATCGGAAACCAAAAGTCGATAAATGAATGTATAAAAACTTATAACAATTTGAAAAGCCAACAATATCTTGATATTTCAAACGCACATGATTTGAAAAAATTGGTTAAAAAAATTTTAGAAACAGAAATCAGTAAATGGCTCGAAGGTGAGGGAGCTATTCATCTCATCGCTGAGGATAAAATCTATGAGAAATCACAACAGAGATATGAAGAACTAATTCAGAAAATGATCAAATCGCAAATTGAGAACGCATTATTAAAGAGAGGCTTCAAAGATTATGACATATTCAGGGAACCTCAACTTTTAAGTGATAAACGAACTGATTTTGTTGTAGTATCGTATGGATTTATAGGATCCATTTTAATTGAAGTAAAGCTTTCTAAAAATACCGATTTATCAATTGGAGCTAAAACAAAACTTGAAAATAGAAAATCTTTTCGCAATATGGAGACATATATGAAGGGCTATAAAGACTGTTTAGGCATTTTCTTAGTCATCGATAATAAAAATCGAACAGGAAGAAGCAAGAAATGGGAAACCCATTTTGCTAAAATAAAAGCAGCTTATGAGAAAATTGAAAATGTCGAAGTTGTGGGGATCCCGTGCTGTTATTAAAATCTTGGCTGCATCTTATCTTTTATTGCCACTACTTCAATACATTATTTCCTACAAATCTAATCACCCCAATACAATCCCTCAAACCGCCTCTCAAACACCCCATTCTCCTTCAACTGCATATTCCAGTAAAAATTGCCAATACCCGTGCGCAGCATGATTTTGAAGCCGAATCTTTTGACTGCAGACATTTTTTCACGGGGCGCCAGTTTTTTGAGGATCGCCGGATCCATGCGTTCGTGTGCGGCGTATTGGACTCCTAGTTCATTGAACAGGCGGAATAGTTTTTTCGTCATCCAGGGGGGCTGAATTTGGATGCCTTCCACGCCGCCGCGGACGGCAGTGCCTGAATAGCGGCATCCCAGGCGCTGCGCCAGTTTTTCACAATAGCGCTCTACATAGCGGGAATGGATTGGTTCCGGGAAACCGGATTGTACGATAAATCCCAGCGACGGATTATCTTCCCTGCCGCACAATGGCGCCAGTCCTTCGATGAAATGCTTGACAATGCCGGGCATTGCGTCGGTGTACAACGGGAATGCAATGATGACATGGTCTGCATTTTTGAATTGTTCGACATGCCGGTCGATCTTTTGCGTTTGATTCAAATAATGGATGGTGAATTCATGTTCGTTATTCGCAGTGAAGCCATCACAGAAATGATTGAGCAGAATTTTCGTATTGCTTTTCCTCCCACGGGGGGAGCCGTTAAACAGCGTTAATTGCATCGCATACCTCCCTGACTGGCTGGTCCATTGTCATCGTAAATTTGAGTTCGGATTTTAAATTCAGTGCAAAGCGACTTTGGATATCCGAAATGATTTCGATATCCCCATCATCCGCATCGCCGTTTCGATTCAGTAGCAAACCGAGTAGCGGATATTTCGGATAGCGCGGTTCGTGGTGACATTCGTTATTGACGAGCGTGATATACGGATGCACCAGTGTGTCAAATTTCATCATATTCCCCAGTGGGAATTTCACGTTATTCCCCACTTGTTTTTAATCTAGCGATATAATAAACAGATTAAAAATAAGAGTCAAGCGTTTTCAGTTTTTGGTTTAAATTTTTTTCGATACGATTCA